>DATLUQ010000058.1 GCA_035533015.1 Gemmatimonadaceae bacterium
ACGCGGCGTCGCTGCGTCAGCCTTTCGGCCATTGCGCAAGATTCCCCACTGCTGCCTCCCGTAGGAGTCTGGGCCGTATCTCAGTCCCAATGTGGCTGGCCATCCTCTCAGACCAGCTACCCGTCGTCGCCTTGGTGAGCCGTGACCTCACCAACTAGCTGATAGGCCGCGAGCCCCTCGATGTCCCCCGGAGGTTTCCTCTCCAGTCGATGCCGACCAGAGAGCGTATGCGGTATTACCCGGCCGTTGGGCCGGCTATCCCCCAGACATCGGCAGGTTGCTCACGTGTTACGCACCCGTTCGCCGGTTGCCCTTGCGGGCCCCCGTGACTTGCATGTGTTAAGCACGCCGCCAGCGTTCGTCCTGAGCCAGGATCAAACTCTCCAATGAGTTCGAAATAGCTCCTCGAAAACGCTGCCCACGCTGTCGCGCAGACAGCGTGTCCGAATCACAGAATGTTCAGTTTGAACTCTCCCCGGTGCCCCTGAACGGGACCGGCTCAATGAGTTCGCCTCGCACATCCATCTTCCCAATTCAATTATCAATCAGCTTGTTTGCCGCCAGTTGGCGACAGCCTCCAATTATAACCAGACTACCCAGCGTCCGTCAAGCGTTGGAAACAACTTTTCCTGCTGTCTGCCAACCGCCAATCGAGGCCTTCCTCCGCCCTCAATCCGCCGGTCTCATGCGCCGTGTAGGAATCGAACCTACAACCTAGTGATTAAGAGTCACTTGCTCTGCCAATTGAGCTAACGGCGCGTCGTTGCTTCGTCTGGCCCCATGGCGCGCCCAACGGGACGATCCCGCAACATCGCTCAGAAATTTCGTGCCCCTCACCCCCGCTCAACGCCCCCTCGACCCAACAAAACGCGATCCGCACGAGAGCCGTCGTCACGCACCACCCGCCCTCACGGTACCCGTCGCCGAACCGGACCCGTCACAGCTTGGAGAGAACTTGCAGCGCGAGAGTCTTCTCCATGGCCTCCACCTTGTTCGTCGGAAAGTCGCCGTACATCGCGACCTTGAACGCAACACTCCCCTTCGCCACGTTGAGCGCCGTGTAGCTGCTTGCCATGACGGTGTAATAGGCATCGTCCCCGATGCCGCTGGCCGCCGTCACGGAACTCTTCACCTTCAACCTAGGCATCATCTGGTCCATCGTCCGCTTCGCGACCGCATACCGCGGCCCCAGCTGGAAGCTGAGGGTCAGGTATTGGACGCGTCTCGCGGAATCGCCCGGCAAGGCCCACGTGCACGTCTTCACGTACTCTGGAGTCGTGTGCGTACCAGCCCCCACGGCGACGCCGAGGACGCTGGTCAACTGTGCTTGCGTGAGAAACAGACAGGCATCGTCAGGCGGCGCGGCGCTCACGGATGCCGCCGTGGCAGCACCGAAAACGAAAATCGCGCCTGCGAGTGCTGGGAGGCTGGGTCCAAGACGCATGTCGAAAGCCTCCTTCGCAGGGTGGGGTGCCGATCTCACTCCCGAGTGTTCGCGAACCACTGCCAAACATGAACGGGAACTGCCGCATTCTCACATCAAGAAATCACGTCTACCGTAACCGAAAACAGACCGCGCAAAGCATGGTGCGCCAGGAGGGAATCGAACCCCCGACCTACAGCTTAGAAGGCTGTTGCTCTATCCAACTGAGCTACTGGCGCTTCGTCCGCAAGGAGGACCATCTGCGACGCCTTCCCTAGGTCGGGGCGCCCGGATTTGAACCGGGGACCTCCTGCTCCCAAAGCAGGCGCGATACCAGGCTACGCTACGCCCCGCGAGCCCATAATTCTAGACGCGCCGCCAACCCCAGTCAACCGCGTTCCGCGAGCGAGAGCAACAACTGCGCGATCGCCCGGCCGCGATGACTCACTGCCGCCTTCTCCTCGCGCGACACTAATGAAAACGCCCGACCCAGTTCGGCGCTGATGAAGTACGGATCGTAGCCGAACCCAGCGTCGCCGCCGGCGCGCCGTTCGCCGATCACCCCAAGCGTTTCGCCGCGCGCCACCACCTCGCGAACTCCATCCCAGAACACCGCCACGCACACGTACTGCGCCCGACGATCCGTCGCTCCACGCAGCCGTGCCAACAGTAACGCGTTGTTCGCCTCGTCGAGAGCACGGCCGCTCAGGTCGTCCCGGCCGCTCCACCGCTTGCTCCGCACCCCCGGTTCCCCTCCCAGCACCGCCACTTCGAGTCCCGAATCCTCCGCCACGACGGCCATGCCGCCGCTCCTAGCCCAGAAATAGCGCGCTTTGGCCCGCGCGTTCTCCTCGAACGTGTCGAACACTTCGAGGCCCGCTTCGTCGGGTGAGTGGGCCACTCCTGCCTCGGCCAGATCGCGCACCGTCCAGCCGGCCGCCGCGAACATCGGCCGCAATTCGCGCAGCTTTCCCTCACTCCGCGTGGCCAATAGCACCACGCGTGGCGTCACGCGCCCAGGGCCCGTCGCTGCGCTGCGTCGAGCTTGCGAATGCCCTGTTCGGCGAGCGCCAGCATCTGGTCGAGTTGTCGCCGGTCGAACGTGCGTTTCTCGCCCGTGCCCTGCACCTCCACGAACTCGCCGGCGCTGCTCATGACGACGTTCATGTCCACTTCGGCCGCCACGTCCTCCCGGTACTCGAGATCGAGCCGCGCCGCACCGCCCACCACCCCGACGCTCACGGCGGCCACACGGCGCCGCACGGGGGATTCCGCGAGCTTGTCCGTGGCCACCATCCAGGCGAACGCATCGGTAACGGCGACGCACGCACCGGTAATCGCCGCCGTGCGCGTGCCGCCGTCGGCCTGCAGCACGTCGCAGTCCACGTGCACCGTGTACTCGCCGAACACGAACCCGTCGAGCATCGCACGCACGCTGCGTCCGATGAGGCGCTGGATCTCCTGCGTCCGACCGCCGAGTTGCGACCGCTCGCGTGGGCTGCGGGTGTGGGTGGCGCGCGGCAACATGGCGTATTCGGCGGTGATCCAACCGAGGCCGCTACCCCTGCGCCAGGCCGGCACGCCCGGTTCGACCGAGGCCGTGCACAGGACGCGCGTGCCACCGAACGCGGCCAGGCACGAGCCCTCGGCGTACGCCGACGCCTGCCGCTCGAGCGACACCGGGCGCATCTCGTCGTCGGCGCGCCCATGGCGCGAGGGCGCTGTGTGATCAGCCACGCATTTTCTCGATGAGGGAAGTGGTAGAGTGACCCGGCGTGAGCGGGATAACCACGACGTCGCCGCCGCGCGCGCGTACGTCGGGCGCGCCGACGATGGTCGCTTCGGTATAATCACCGCCCTTGACGAGGACGTCGGGTTCGAGCGCGCGAATGAGCTCGAGCGGCGTATCCTCCGTGAACACCACGACCGCGTCGACGGGCGCGAGCGCCGCGAGGACGTACGCGCGCTCGGCCTGGCCACGCACCGGGCGCCCGGGCCCTTTCAGCCTACGCACCGACGCGTCGGCGTTGAGGCCCACGACCAGCGCATCGCCCTGGCGGCGTGCGCCCAGCAGGAGGTCGACGTGGCCGGGATGCAAGAGGTCGAACACCCCGTTGGTGAAGACGACGCGTCCCGGCACGGAGCGCCGCCACGCCCGCGCCCCCTCCCACGACATGATGCGCGCGGCGGGCGGCGATGCGTCGCTCAATACGTATCCTCGGCGTGGGGATGGAAGGAGAAGGCGCGCACGGTGAGCGGCAGTTCGATGAGCTCGGTGTAATCCGCAAAGATCTTGATCGTCCGATCGCGAGGGTCGCGCTCGATCGAGATGTTCTTGGCGTCCTCGGGCAGATCAAGCGAGTCGGCCTGGAGCCAGAGGTGGGCGAGGATGAGCGAGTCGGGACGGACACTGTTGAAGCGGAGTTCCTGCTTCATGGCGTCCTCGTATTGGTAGAACTGCCAATACGCCTCCCCGATATTGAGGCCGAAGTAGATGCCGGCCGCCAAGAGGAGCAGCATGAACAGGCAGCCCAGCGAGCTACGCCCCGCGCGGGCGTTCACCATTGCGATTGCGCCCCTTCGACGATCGCGTCGACGAGGTGTTGGATGGCTTCCTTGCGCCCATCCGCTTCGGCGCGCTCGGCGTACTCGCCCGACGCGCTCAACCCCTTCTGGCTCCACAGCGTCTTACCAGTCTTCTGGTCGACGATCTGGATGTCGAGCGTGATCTGCAGCTTGCGCCGGGCGGAGACCGCCTGGTTGGGATTCGCGCTGAACGACACCGGCACGTCGGCCTGGTAGTCGGTGATCGTGCCGCTGACGACGGCGTCGGCGCGGGCCTCCGGCGCCTCGCGCACGCCCAGCCGTTTGCCAAGCTGTGCGCGCATCGCGTCGAATAGCTCGCGCTGCACATCGGGAGATGCAGTGCTGTTGTCCAGGGGAAGCACGGCCATCGTTTTGATTGCCGGAGGGAAAGTCCCTTGCGAGAAACCGTAATGCACCCCGCACGCGCCGAGCACGACGAGAGGAAGCAAAAGGTTAAGGAAACGTCCACAACGTGGCATCGAATGGTCCGGTGTCATCCGACGTAATGATGACGAGATCGAAGGTGCGGCGGTCACTTTCATTATGATAGCGGATATGCCCGTCGGATGTCCGCGTGACCCATTCTCGTACCCGCCCGCCGTCCACGCGTTCGAGGCGGCGAAGCTGGCCCTGGTCAAACGTGACCCGCCACTGGACCGGGTGGCCGAGATCGGCAGTGAGGGTGGTGCCCCGAATCCGCGCATCGGTATCGGGGACGGTCGGCAGGGCGAGCCGCCCCAACGCGGCCCAGAGGAGTGGTGCTGGCGGCATGAAGGGAGCGGCGCCCGGACCACCCGGCGGCAACCGGAGTTGGTCGCCGATGAGGACGGCGGCGCCGCTCCCCATGCCGTCCGCGAGGAAGAAGTCGAGCCGTGCGCTGTCGGGCGGGGCCAGCCGCGCTGCACCCTCGCCACGCGCCACGATGTTGGCGTCGGTCATCTCCCATCGGAATACGACCTTGCGGTGGCGAGGGCCCAGCGTAGTGGCGGGAAAGCGCGCCGGCGCCGGGACCCCGGCGAGTGGCGCGAGCCGGGGGGCACAACCAGCGACGGCGAGGAGCGCCGCCGCGTGGACCGACCGGCTACAGCGCCGACTGCAGATGCGCACGGAATTCGGGCGGGAGCGCCGAGGGACGCCCCGCGCGGTCGAGCGAAACGAGTGAGATCCGCGCGGACACCAGGCGGGCTCCGGTGTCCGCGTTCGCGATCTGATAGTCGAAGCTGATCGCTCGCGACCGCACTTCGGCGAGGCGCGTCTCGATGCGAATACGCTCGTCGTAGCGGGCGGAACCGTGATACCGCACCGTCGCTTCGGAGACGGCCAGTGAGACGCCGCGGCGCTCCAGCTCCGCGTAGCTCACCCCGAAGTGCCGGATGAAATCGGTGCGTCCGATCTCGCACCAGACCAAGTAGTTGGCGTGGTAGACGACGCCCATCTGGTCGGTCTCGGCGTAGCGCACGCGCAACTCGCTGACCTGGACGTGGCTCATGCGCGGCAACCGCTTCGTGTGGGTCCGGTGCGAGCGAGGATCATCTGGCGCGAACAATAGAGCGCGGGTCGGGTTTGTAAAGACACGACCGCGGCGCTAGAATCAGCGCGTGCTTCCCTCGCCCTGCTACGTGTTCTCGGACACGCACCTCGGATTTGCGCCGGCCTCGGTGGAGGGTTCGCTGCGCGCGTTCCTGCGCGGGCTGCCCGGCCGGGCCGGATCGCTGGTGATCAACGGCGATCTCTTCGAGTTCTGGTTCGAGTGGAAGCGGGTGATGCCGCGCGCGGCGTTCCGGGTGTTGGCGGCGCTGGCCGATCTGCGCGACGCCGGGATCCCGGTGCTGATGATCGCCGGCAATCACGACTGTTGGGGGGGGGAGATTCTTCGCGAAGACGTCGGCATCGATTTCCAGCTCGGGCCCTGGCGGGGCGAGTTGGCTGGGTGGCCGGCATACATCGAGCACGGCGACGGCCTGCGAGATCGCGAAGACCGCCGATACCGGGCCCTGCGTACCGTTCTGCGCAATCCGCTCGCGATCCGTGCCTTTCGCTGGATCCATCCCGACTGGGCCACGGCCCTGGCCGGCGGCAGTTCGCATGCCAGCCGGTCCTATGCCGCGCGCGACGGGGGCCGCGGGTTGCGCGCGGTGGCGCTGCGGCGATTCGCGCAGGAGCCCGGGGTGGAGCTGGTAGTGTACGGCCATTCGCACGTGGCGACGCTCGAGCGGGTGCCGTCGGGCGGGGTGTACGCAAACGCCGGATCGTGGTTGGATGCGCCGACCTTCCTGCGGGTGACGCCCGAACGCGTGGAACTGCGCCGATGGGACGGGTCAGCCGAGGGGGTGGCTCTCCACATCGTCGATCGCGCGGCCCAGGAAACGCTGCCCTAGCGCGAGGAAGCGGGACGGGTCGTCGGAGCACACGAACTGGTACGACGGCACGGCGTCGGCGGGCGCGGCGAGTTCGCGCTCCGCCAGCACATGCGCCGTCTCGGCGGCCGTCTCCCGCGCGCTGTCGATGAGTCGCACGCCGGGGCCGAGCACATCGTGGAGCAGCGGTTTGAGCAACGGGTAGTGCGTACAGCCGAGGACGAGCGTGTCGACCTGCGCGCGCATGATCGGCTCGAGGTATTCGCGCGCAATGAGACGGGTGGCGTCGCGCTCGGTCCATCCCTCCTCGACGAGGGGCACGAACAGTGGGCACGCCTGGGCTACGATCCGGGCGTCAGCGCGGAGCGCGTGGATGGCGCGTTCATACGCACCGGACCGCACCGTCCCGAGCGTGCCGATGACGCCGATGGCACCGGTGTGCGTGGCAGCGACGGCCGCGCGCGCTCCGGGCTCCACCACTCCGATCACGGGCAGCCGGCGCTCGGCGCGGAGCATGGGAAGGGCATGAGCGGTGGCGGTGTTGCAGGCCACGACGATCGCTTTCACACCGCGCGTTTCGAGAAAGTCGGTGATTTCGCGGCTGTAGCGCTGGACCGTCTCGGGGCCCTTGTTGCCGTACGGGACGCGCGCCGTGTCGCCGAAGTACACGATGCTCTCGTGCGGCAGCTGTCGCATCAGTTCGTGCACCACGGTGAGGCCGCCGATGCCGGAATCGAACACGCCGATGGGCGCGGTCTGGCTCATGGAACGCGGACGCGTACGCCGAGGTTGGCACCGCCGCCGGGCACAGCCTGCACGGTGAGTTCGGCGGGCACGTCCCAGAGATTGGCGGCGACGTAGGCGTCGATGCCGGCGAAGAGGTGGTTGGCGATGATCGCCGCCACCCAGTCTTCGACGTGCGCGCGCCGGCTGCGGACGAGGGTGGAATCGTACGGCGACCGCGCGAAGACGGGGCCGGTCTGCCCGGTGGCCGGATCCCACCACGTCTCGACGGTGCTGTCCGCGCCGGCGTTGCGGGCCTGACGCAGGTCGAACTGGGCCTGGTGCAGCATGGTCACCGCCAGCGCCTCGAAGGCTAGGAACAGGGCGGCCGCCTTGGGCCGGCCGAGCACCGTTTGCGCGTATCCGGGGAACAGGAACGAGTAGGCGAACGACCGGCCGGGCGAGAGTGGCGGGGGCAGTTCGGGCTGGGGCCCCCGCGTCGTATCCGTGCTGTGATTCGTGTCGAGTACCGTGCGGGGGATGACGATCGGCGCGCGGGCCGTGTCCGGCTTCTGGGCGCCCGCCGTCGCGGCGCCGGCGGCGACCATCGCCACGGCCACACCCGAGACCCACCGGGATCGCGCGAGGTATGTGTATATACTCATGATCGCCTGCCGGCGCGCGGTGGCGGGAGTGCATGGGAATCGAACCCACCCAACCCGACGTCGTCAGGTCGCAACAGTTTTGAAGACTGCGGAAGCCACCAGGCCCCCTCCACTCCCCCGGTCACGCGAGCACGAGCGGGCGGGCCCCCGCGGTCCGCACTTCACCGATCTCCACGGCGCCGGGCACGCGCGAAACATACTCGGCGACGCGATCCGGTGGAACGGCGACGAGGAGCCCGCCGGATGTCTGCGGATCGAGGGCAATGGCACGCAGCGCATCGCCCGCGCCATTCCATTCGACCTTATCGTGGAGAAACGCAAGATTGCGCTCGGCGCCGCCGGTGCGCACACCGCGCGTCCACGCGGCGACGGCGCCGGGAAGCGTGGGTACGGCGGCCATGTGGATGACCAGTGTGACGCCACTGGCGCGCGCGATGTGCGACGCGTGCCCGAGCAGCGCGAAGCCGGTGACGTCGGTGGCGCAACGCACACCCACGGCGAGCGCCGCGCGGCTGGCCTCGGCGTTGAGCGCCCGCATGGAATCATGGAGCGCCTCGGCCTCGTGGTCGCTCAGCTCGCCCTGCTTCTCGGCGGTGGCGAGGAGTCCGGTGCCGATGGCCTTGGTGAGGACCAGGCGGTCGCCCGGACGCGCCGCCGCGTTGGTGAGGAGCCGGTCGGGGTGCACGCGGCCGGTGACCGCCACGCCGAACTTCAGCTCCTCGTCGATGATCGTGTGGCCGCCCACGACGAAGGCGCCCGCTTCATGCACCTTGTCCTGCCCACCCCGCAGAATGCTGCCCAGCACCTCGAGGGCGAGTTTACCGGCCGGGAACCCGACAATGTTGAGCGCGGTGAGCGGCTCGCCACCCATCGCATACACGTCGGAAAGCGCGTTGGCGGCGGCAATCTGGCCGAACAGATACGGGTCGTCGACGATCGGCGCGAAGAAGTCGACGGTCTGCACCAGGGCGAGGTCGGGGGCGAGGACGAACACGCCGGCGTCGTCGAACGTTTCACGTCCCACCAACAGCCGGGGATCGCTCTGGTGCGGAACGTCTTTGAGCGCCTCCGACAGGTCGCCCAGGCCGAGCTTGGCCGCACAGCCGGCGCAGCGGGCGAACCCAGTGAGCCGCAGCAGTTCGGCGTGGGTTGTGGACGTGGTCATCGCACGGCGACGATCGCCTCGATCTCGACGAGCACGTTCCGCGGGAGCGCGGAGACCTGGACTGTCGAGCGAGCCGGCCGCGCCTCGCCGAGGGCGCGGGCGTAGGCGTCGTTCACGAGGGGAAAGTCGCTCATGTCGTGGAGGAATACCGTAGTCTTCACGACATCGTTCCACGTCGCGCCGGCGGCGGTAAGAATGGCCTGCAGGTTGGCGAGGACGCGCTCCGTCTGCGCGACGACGTCACCGGCCACGACCTGTCCGGTGGCCGGATCGATGGCGATCTGGCCGGCGGTAAACAGGAACCCGTTGTGGGTCACACCCTGGGAGTACGGGCCAATGGCCGCCGGGGCCTTGTCCGTGTGCAGCGTGGTCGGCATGCGAGGGATCTCCGAACGGTCGGCCGGCACGGGGCCGGCGAATGGGTCGAGACGAGGACGAACGCCGGGAACCTACTCAGGCGATACCCGGAATCGCCAGGCCGAACAGTCGCGCCGCGTTGCGCGTGACGACCGTTCCGAGCCCAGCCGCAGCCGTGCCGCGCGCCTGCGCCACGTGGGCAAGCGTGAGGCTGACCCAGGCCGGTTCGTTGCGCTTGCCGCGATGGGGGACGGGGGCGAGGTACGGGGCGTCGGATTCGACGAGCAAGCGATCGTCGGGGACGAGTCGGATAAGGGCGTCGTCGTCCCACTTCTTGAAGGTCACGACGCCACTAAACGAGACGTACCAACCCACGGCGAGCGCCGTCTCGGCCAATCGGGGCGATCCGGTGAAACAGTGGAGGACGCCTCGCACGCCCCCTGCCCCCGCCTCCTCGACCATGGCGCGCGTGTCGTCCTCGGCCTCCCGCGTGTGTACGACGACGGGCCTGCCGAGGTCGCGGGCGAGCGCGAGCTGGGCGCCGAAAGCGCGGCGCTGCTCGTCGCGCGGCGAGTGGTCGTAGTGGTAGTCGAGGCCGCACTCGCCGATGGCGACGGCGCCCAGTTGGCATTCCCGGGCGATCTGCATCGGATCGCGGATTGGATCGAAGCCGGCGGCATCGTGCGGGTGCACGCCGGCCGTGAACCACACGAACCCGGGATGATCAGCGGCCACGGCGCGGGCGCGCTCCGCGGCCGCCAGCGATTCGCCGATGCAGATCACGGCACGTGCCCCGGCCTGGCGGGCACGGTCGATGACGGTCGAGCGATCGCCGTCGAATGCCGGATCGCCCAGATGGGCGTGGCTGTCGATGAAGTCGGCCATACCATGGCGAACCGCCGCGGCCGGCGCGGCGGTTCGGGGCGACGTCAGGAGTTGGCGCGCCGCGTGCGGGCAGCGGCCGCGGCGGCTCCACCCCGGCCCTCGACCGTCCGGGGCCACTTGGCCTCGATCCAGAGCAGCAGCGCGCCGGCCACGTAAATGGAGCTGAACGTTCCAGTGAAGATGCCGAACGCCATCAACCACGAGAACGGCCGGATGACCTCGCCCGCGAAGAAGAGCAGCGCGAGCGTGGCGGTCAGTGTCGTGACGTGGGTGAGCACCGAACGCGGCAGCGTCTCGTTGATGGCACGGTTCATCGTATCGCGCAACGGTTCCTTGCGCTGCTTGCGCAGGTCCTCGCGGACGCGGTCGAAGATGATGATCGTGTCGTTCAGCGAGTACCCGATCACGGTGAGGATTGCGGCGACCACGGTGAGCGAGATCTCCAGCCGCAGCATGGCCAGAAAGGCCAGCGTCGTGAAGATGTCGTGCGCCGTGGCGACCACGGCCGCGACGCCGAATCGCCATTCAAAGCGGATGGCGAGGTAGATCAGGGTGACGAGAAAGGAAATCGCCACCGCGATCATCGCGTTGCGCCGCAGCTCGGCGCCTACCTGGGGTCCGATGTACTGCGACTGCACCACGCGCACCTGCGAGGTATCGCCGAACTGGGTGTGCAGCGCGGCCTCGATCTGCTTGGCCGTGCTGTCGGTGGAACCGAGCGCGGCGTTGCCGACCTTGGGCTGGGCGCTGATCGTGAACATGGTCGGCGAGCCGAACTGCTGGATGGTGGATCCGCTGAAGCCGGCGCCGTCGACCGTGGAGCGAATGACGTCAGGATTGGGCGCCTTGGCGAATTCCACCTGCATGGTCGTGCCGCCGGTGAACTCGATGCCGTAGTGCGCACCGCGGATGGCAAGCGACGTGAGCCCGACGAGGATGAACGCGATGGTGATCGCGGCGGCATGCCGCCAGTACTTGATGAAGTCGTAGCTGGTGCCGTGGAGAATGCGCAGCATTTAGATGCTCAACGTCTGGGCGCCGCGCGAGCGGCTCAGCCACAGGAGGAAAAGGGTTCGCACGACGAAGATGGCGGCGACCATGGACGCCGCCACGCCCGCGATGAGCGTCACGGCGAAGCCGCGCACCGGGCCGCTGCCCCACTGATAGAGGACGGACGCGGTGAGTATGGTCGAGATGTTGGAGTCGACGATGGCGGGCATGGCGTGCCGGAAGCCTTCGTCGATGGCAGTGCGGACGGTCTTCCCCCGGTCCAACTCCTCTCGGATGCGCTCGAATACCAGCACGTTGGCGTCGACGGCGATGCCGATGGACAGCACCATGCCGGCGAGGCCCGGCATCGTGAGCACGGCATCAAAACCGGCCAGCGCGGCGAGGGTATAGAGCACGTAGACGGACAGGCCGCATACGGCCAGAAAGCCCGCGAAGCGGTAGTAGATCGTCATGATGAGCACGATCAGGATGAGCGCGATCATTCCGGCCCGGAACCCCTTGTTGATGGAGTCCTGGCCAAGCCCCGGGCCGATAACGACGGCCTCAGCGACCTTGAGCGGCACGGGAAGCGCGCCGGCCCGCAGCACGAGCGCCAGGTCCTGCGCTGCGGCGAGGTCCTTGCCGCCCAGGGTGATCTGGCCTCGCGTCCCGATGGCGCTCTGGATGACCGGCGGCTGGCCCATGACGCGGCCGTCGAGCACGATGGCCATGTAGTCACCCACATGGCGCCCGGTCTCGATGCGGAAGCGGCGGCCGCCCGCATTGTCGAGCGTGAACTCCACCACGGTACCATCGGTGGGGCTCTGGGACGGCCGTGCATCGGTGATGTCCGTACCCGTGGTGATCGCCTTGTCGTCGGTCACGTACAGTCCGCGGTACCATTCGGCGCCGTACTGCGTGGAGTCGGTGCCCCAGATGATACGCTTGCCTGGAGGGATCGCGGCCTTGATGGCCGGCATCTGCAGGTAAGCGTCGATCTCCGGCACCTTGCTGAACGGCACGAAATACTGACCGGGCATGCCGCCGGGAGAGATGGCGTTGGAGAACGCACCGCCGGTCTTGGCGCCGAGCGAGTCGACGGTTGTCGTATCGGCTGGTTTCGCGGCGACGCCCTTGCCCTTGGCCATGGCCGTGTCCCCACCCGTGAGCAGCGTCTGCAGGCCGGCGGCCCCGGAGGCGGGTTGCTGCACCGCTGGTTGGCCGGGCGCGGTCTTGGCCACCGCGGCGCCCGCGTCCCTGATGATCTGGTCGAAGCGCGGCGCCACCTTCTGCAGTGCCTGCGTCTTATCGGTGATCAGGAACTCGAGGAACGCTTGGTCCTTGACCAGCTTCTCGGCACGAGATGGATCGTCGTAGCCGGGGATCTCGACGATGATGCGGTCGTTGCCGGCCTTCTGGACCACGGATTCGGAGACGCCGAAGCCTTCGATACGCGTCCGTACGGTCTTCAGTGCGCGGTCGATGGCATCGGGGATCTTGTCGGGTGCGATGGACTGCTTGGACGTGTCGACTTCGAGCGTCAGGTGGATGCCCCCCTGCAGATCGAGCCCGCGGCGGAGGGGGATGTGGCGTTCGGTCGTGTCGTGCAGCATGCCGTCGGAACCGCGGTACTTCACCACCTGGTCGCGCGGGATGAGAAACCAGATGGACACAAGGATCGAGGCGGCAATTGTCAGCAGGCGATACTTCAGGTTCGACATGCGACGGAGGTGGGAGAAAGGGATTTATCCGGAACCTATAAGGGTATCGGGCGAGAGGACTTCCGTCAACGCGCGCCGCGCGTTCTCGGCGTCGGATTTCAACTGTGCGGCCAGCGCATCGGGACCACTGAATTTCATCGTGTCCCGCAGGCGCGCGACGAATTCCACGGCAACTGGCCGGTCGTGCCAGTCGCCGCCGGCGTCGAACAGGTGCACCTCGAGCGCGACGGTATCGTCCCCGAACGTGGGCCGCGGCCCGAGATTCATCATGCCGCCAAACGTCCCGGCGGCGCTGACCACGCGCGCGGCGTAGACTCCCACGGGCGGCAGAAGCTTGCGGGAGGACGGCAGTGCGAGGTTGATGGTCGGGAAGCCGAGCAGCCGCCCCCGGCCGTGGCCGCCGGTGACGCGACCCACCGCTTCGTAGCGTCGGCCCAGTCCGCGCGCGGCGCGCACCAGGTCGCCCGAAGCCACGGCGTCGCGGATCACGCTCGAGGACAGGCGGTCGCCCGAGGGAAGCGCGAGCGCCTCGACGACCTCGAAAGCGAATCCGGCGCGGCGAGCGATGGCGCGGACGAGCGCCGGATCGCCCTCACGCCCTCGACCGAAGTGGTGATCGTGGCCCAGCAGGAGGGCGCGCATGCCGTACCGGCTGACGAGCAGATCACGGATGAAGGCCTCCGCACTGAGCGCGCGGAAGGCGGGGGTGAATGGGATCTGGGCCACGTAGTCCACGCCGCACGCCGCCAGCGCGAGGAGCTTCTCCAGGCGGACCGTGAGGCGCAGCGGGGCGTCGGATGGCCGGATGACTTCCAGAGGATGCGGCTCGAAGGTGACGACCAGTGTCGGGAGGCCGAGCGCCGCGCCCCGCTCCCGGAGGCGGGCCAGCACGTATTGATGGCCTCGGTGCACCCCGTCGAAGGTGCCGACCGTGACGACCGTACCCGACAGCTGTGGGGGGACGAGTGAATGGGGCTCAGTCATCGCCGATCACGACCTTGGGCTGCCAGGCGTCGCCGTGCCGCTCCGCCACGGCGAGCAATGCGCCATCGACCGTGAGGGCGGCCCACTCGCCGGGGATGCGCGCCGGCACGGGACGGCCGTGAGCCACGAGCCGTCCTTCTTCCGCGTCCAGGGGCTGCGCTGGGAAGTGGGCCACCGCGTCGAGGAGAGGCCGGAGGGGCGCTTCTCCGCGCTGGACGGCGTCGATCGTTTGAGCGTCGGCCACGTCGAACCGGCCGGCGCGCGTGCGGCGCAGTGCGGTGAGGTGCGCCGCGCTCCCCACGGCTTCGCCCAGGTCGCGGGCGAGGGCGCGCACGTAGGTACCGCCGCCGCAGATCACGGTGACGTCGAGTTCAGCGTCCCGCCGCTCGCGCACCGTCCACGCATGCACGCGCACCGTCACCGGGGCGAGGTCGAGCGGGCGGCCGCGTCGAGCGGCGGCGTAGGCGCGCACGCCCTCGACCTGCTTGGCCGAGTAAGCGGGCGGGCGTTGCTCGAGGTCGCCCACCATGGTGGCGAGTGCCGCGTCCACGGCGGCAGGCGCCGGAAGGGCCGATTCGCGCATGACCCGGCCGGTGGAATCGTCGGTATCGGTGGCGGCGCCGAAGCGGATGGTGGCGTCGTAGACCTTGGGCTCAGCGTCGAGATACGGGATGAGCCGCGTCCCCCGCCCGACGAGCAGGACGAGCAGGCCGGTGGCGAACGGGTCGAGCGTGCCGGCGTGGCCGACGCGCGACGGGCCGACGGCCCGTCGCGCCACCGACACGACATCGTGTGACGTCATGCCCGCGGGTTTGTCGACGAGCAGGAGGCCGTCAGTCGTCCTGGGCCCCATCCACCGGCTTTCCCTCGCGCACCTGGGCGAGCAGCGACTCGATGCGGGCCGCGCGGGCGATGGTCTCGTCGAGCCGGAAGGTGATCTCGGGGGCGAGGCGGAGGTGCAGCGACCGTCCGACGTGCGAGCGAAGGTGCGGGGCCAGACTGGCCAGCCCCTGCGTCGTCGCGGCGCGTTCGCTCTCCGTTCCCATGACGCTCACGAAGACCCGGGCGTGGCGCAGGTCGCGCGTGACGTCCACGCCTGTAACGGTCACGAGCCCCACGATGCGGGGGTCCTTGACCCCCTCAGCGAGGAACGTCGCCACCACTTCGCGAATGCCTTCGGCGACGCGGTCCGCTCGTCGATTGTCTGCTGCCATGGAAACCCGTACTCCGGCCCCCCACGCGGCGGTGCCGCGCCGGAGGCGTGCTTAAGTGGCCGGCGCGGACCCGAGGGAACGCGCGATTTCCTCGGTCCGGTAGCACTCGATCACGTCGCCTACCTTGAGGTCGTTGAAGTTCTCGACGCCGATGCCGCACTCGAAGCCGTCCTTCACTTCGCGCACGTCGTCCTTGAACCGGCGGAGTGACCCGATGGCGCCGTCGTAGATTTCGACGCCGTCGCGGATCACGCGCACGCGGCCCTGGCGATTGATCACGCCGCTGCGCACGTAGCAGCCGGCAATGGTGCCGATGCGCGACACCTTGAACACCTGTCGCACCTCGGCCTCGCCGAAGATGACTTCGCGCTCTTCGGGCCGGAGCATGCCTTCGAGTGCGGCGCGCACGTCGGCCACCGCCTCGTAGATGATCCGGTAAAGCTTGATGTCCACCCCCTCACGTTCCGCGGCCGTGCGGGCGTTGTTGTCGGGGCGAACGTGGAAGCCGATGATCACGGCCCCCGAGGCCTTGGCGAGCAGGATATCGCTCTCCGAGATGGCGCCGACGCCGCGATGCACGACCTCGACCTGGACCTCGGCGGTGGACAGTTGCTGGAGCGCGTCGGCCAGCGCTTCGGCCGGGCCGCCCTGATCTGCCTTGATGAGGATGCGCAGCGTGCGACGCTCGCCGCTGGCGGCGTGCTCGATGAAGTCCTCGAGCGATACGCCGCGCGACGTGCGCCGGCTCTTCGCCTCGCGGTCGAGGCGCTGGCGCCGTTGGGCGATCTCGCGCGCCGCGGCGGCGTCGTCGACGACCAGCAACTGGTCGCCCGCCATGGGCACCCCTTCCACCCCGAGCACCTGGACCGGGATGGCCGGGCCGGCGTCCTTGACCGGATTGCCGCGTTCGTCGAGCAGGGCGCGCACGCGGCCCGAGTGCATGCCGCAGATGAAGTCCTCTCCGACGTGCAGCGTCCCGTTCTGGATGAGCACGGTGGCCACGGGGCCCTTGCCGGCATCGAGCTGGGCCTCGATCACGGAGCCTGTGGCCGGCCGGTTGGGATTGGCCTTGAGGTCGAGGATTTCCGACTGGAGCAGAATCTGATCGAGAAGGGTGTCGATGTTCGTGCCCTTCTTGGCGGAGATCTCGCTGGACAGTGTCTGCCCACCGAACTCTTCGAGCACCACCCCGTGTTGCAGCAGGTCCTGCTTGACCTTGATCGGGTTGGCCTGCGGCAGATCGATCTTGTTGATCGCCACGATCATCGGCACGCCGGCGTTGCGGGCGTGCGAGATCGCCTCGATGGTCTGCGGCATCACCGCGTCGTCGGCAGCCACGACGAGCACGACGATGTCGGTGACCTGAGCGCCGCGGGCGCGCATCGCGGTGAACGCCTCGTGGCCCGGGGTGTCGAGAAACGTGATGGACTTGCCCTTGGGCAGCGTGACGTGGTAGGCGCCGATATGCTGCGTGATGCCGCCCGATTCGCCGGCCACGACGTTGGCGTGGCGGATGAAGTCGAGCAGCGACGTCTTGCCGTGGTCGACGTGGCCCATGATGGTGACCACGGGCGGCCTCGACACGAGGTCCGCGGGCTGGTCTTCCTGCACCGCCATGACGTCCTCGGCCTGGTACGCATCCTCTCGAACCGCCTGGAATCCGAATTCGCCCGCAATCAACTCGATCTGGTCAAAGTCGAGCCGCTGATTGATGGTGATCATCAACCCGAGGTTCTTGAACGCGAACGCGACGATCTCGGTGGCGGGCACCTTGAGGATCTGGGCGAGTTCACTCACCGTGATGAACTCGTTGACCCGCACCAGGCGCTTCTCGCGCTCCGCCTCGGCCACGCGAGCCGCCTCGACTTCCTCGCGGTGGCCGCGGCGGGAGTCGCTGGCACTACGGCGCGAGGGCGCCCCGCGCATGGCCGCCATCGTCTTGGAGATATTCGCGTCCACCGCGCCCTGGTCGACCTGGCCGCGGCGGCCCTTCTTGCGGCGGCCGCGCTCGGCCGGGGCGCCGGGCTTCTGACCTCCGCCCTTCTCGTCGCGGCGCGGGGGCGCGGCACCGCCGCCGCCCGGTGCGGCGGAGGCAACGGGGCGCGGGGGCATGAACGGCGAACTGCTCGCCACGGGACGCGGACGAGGCGCACCCGGCGTGACAGGCCGCGGGCGGGGGCGTTCGCGCGCCGCCGGTGCACCCGCTTCGGCGTGCGAGGAGACCGACCTCGGCTCCGCAGCCATGGTCGTCGCTTCCTCGGCACTGACCTGCTCCGCTTCTTCTGCTTCCGAGGCAGCGAGTTCGGCTGCGGCTGCCTCAGCTGCGGCCTCTTCGGCGGCCCTGGCCGCTTCGGCAGCGGCTTCGGCGGCTATCGCCGCGGCTTCAGCGGCAGCGCGCCTCTCCTCCTCCACCCTCTCGGCGGCTTCGGTTGCCGCCGCCGCGGCGGCGACGTCGGCGGCTTTGCGGCGACGACGCACCGGGGCCGCTGACGCCGTCGGCGTCTCGGCCGCCTCCGCCGCAGGCGGGGCTTCGGCAGCGGCCTTCGCTGCCTTCTTGGCGCGGGGACTCTTGGGCTTCACGGCTTCGGCGGGTTCCGCCGGCTGAGCCGCGGCCGAGCGGCGGCGGCGCGGCGAAGCGGCCGCGGTATCCTTCTCCTGCTCCGCGCGAGCACGCTTTTCGCGCTCCCACCGTGCCCGAAGGCGTGCCACCTGATCGTCGGTGAGCACACTCAGATGGCTGCGTACGGGAACGTCCATCTGCCGAAGCAATCCGATCACTTCGTCAGCAGAGACCCCGAATTCCCCAGCCATGTCGTGTACGCGAAGCTTGCTCAAACGATCCTCCTAAGTGGGCCCGACCGCGCCCGTTTCCACCACGCCGAGAATTCCCTTGGCGAGCGACCGGTCGACGATGCCGATCGCAGCCGTCTGTACACGTCCTGCGGCGGTGCCGAGTTCGGCAGCCGCCAAGCCTTCGATGGTCGGGATATGCCGCGCCCGCATCAACGGGAGCAGCTTATCCAAACTATTTTCCGCCGCGTCGCTCGCCACGAGCACGAGCACGAGCGTGCCT
This sequence comes from Gemmatimonadaceae bacterium, assembly GCA_035533015.1. Classification (NCBI taxonomy): domain Bacteria; kingdom Pseudomonadati; phylum Gemmatimonadota; class Gemmatimonadia; order Gemmatimonadales; family Gemmatimonadaceae; species Gemmatimonadaceae bacterium. The sequence goes on from DATLUQ010000058.1 coordinate 18,144, forward strand.
TTCTTGGCCGCGGCGCGCACCTGCTCCACGCCCACGGTGGCGTTCCGCGCCCGCACCCCGAGACCGACGAGGCCCAGCACGCGGCGCGCCTGGTCGCGTGTCACGCCGCCGCGCCACCCCCGTCCGAGGGGGGCGGGTCCGTCTGGAGCTCGGCGGGCTCGCGGTTTGCCGCCGACGCCGCCTCCTCGTTCGCGCCTTCTTCGGTGAGTTCCGCCAGGATCGCCATCAGCCGGTCAGCATCGTCGAGCGTGATGCCGGGCAGCTTCAGGAAATCGTCGCGTTCGAGGTCGATGATGTCGTTGAGCGTACGATAGCCCCCCTCTTCGAGGATCGCGACCGTCGCCGGCGGCATGCCCCCGATCTCGGAGAGTGGCACGTCGGCGGCATCGCCCTCTTCTTCCGGCAATGGAGCGAAGATCGCGCCCTCGCCGCCGCGTTCCAGCCACTCACGGCTCGAGTAGAGGTCGATCTTCCACCCGGTCAGTTCCGAGGCAAGGCGGACGTTCTGGCCGTTGCGGCCGATGGCCAGCGAGAGCTGGTCCTCGTCCACCACTGCCTGGATGGTCTTGGTCACCGGATCGCTGAACACGCGGGCCACACGGGCCGGCGCGAGAGCCAACTTGGCGAACCGTTCCGGGTCGGGCGACCAGGGTACGATGTCGATGCGCTCGCCCCCCAATTCATTGACCACGGCCTGCACTCGCGAGCCCTTGAGCCCCACGCACGCGCCTACCGGGTCGATGGCGTCGTCGCGCGAGAAGACCGCGATCTTCGTGCGACTGCCCACCTCGCGGGCTGACGCCTTGATCTCGACGATCCCCTGCTGCATCTCCGGCACCTCGAGCTTGAACAGCGCCTTGACGAAGAGCGGGTCGCCGCGGGTCAGGATGAGCCGCGGCCCCTTGGGCGTCTCCTCGACCTTCTTGAGGACCGCGCGGACGGGTTCACCCTGGTGGAAATGTTCGCGGTGGTTCTGCTCGCGATAGGGCACGATCGCCTCGGCCTCACGGAACTTGTTCAGCATGATCACAAGCTTGCCGCGCTCGATCTGCTGCACCTCGCCCGAGAGGAGTTCCCCGACACGCGAACTGAATTCGTCGCGGATGCGGGTGCGCTCGCCTTCACGCACGCGCTGGATGATACGCTGCTTGGCGGCCTGGACCGCGGCGCGGCCGAACACGGTGAAATCCACCGGCTCCTCGAGCACATCGCCGGCGTCGAACTCCTCGTCGTACAGGCGCGCGTCCTCGACGGAGATCTCGCGGCTGGGGTCCTCGACGACGTCGACGACCGTCTTCAGGAGGACGATCTTGATGTCCCCCTTGGCGTCGTCGATGGTGACTTCGGCCTGCACGTTGGCGCCGTACTTCTTGGCGAGCGCCGCCATGATGCCATCCTGCAGGAGCCCGTAGAGTTCCGCGCGATCGAGTTGCTTGGTGTTCGACACCTCGCGAAATGCGGCCAAGATATCTGCTGAGCTTACCATCCAAGCATCCTCGTCAGGAGCCGGTGTCTACCACCGACCCGCGTTCATGATCCCGCCTACTCGCGGGCCCCGCGTCTGTGCGTCTCGATTCTCTTACACGCGGAACGCCAGCCGCGCTTCTTTCACCTCGGCGAGCGGCACGTGCCGGCGCTCGCCCGATTCCAGTTCAAGTTCCACCGCTTCCGCCCCGTCCGCCCCTTCGACCGCAATGATTGCCGCTTCGAATCGCCCGCCGTGCACCGGACTGAGTACGTTCGCCCACCGCCCCACGAATCGGCGCCAATCCGCCGCGGTTCGCAGCGGCCGTTCTCCTGGAGACGACAGCTGCAACACGTACCGGTCCGACACCAACCCGCCTGCGTCGAGCCGCGCTTCGATGGCCCGCGACGCCCGCGCACAGTCCTCCACCGTCACCTTCGCGCCATCGCGACGATCAATCCGAACTTCGATCAGAGGACGCGACTTGGTCCCCCCGCGACGGAGTTCGACGAGGTCGAACTCAAGCGCGCTAAGCTCTTGTTTGACAACGTGTTCCAGCTCGTCGTTCACGTTTCTTGGCAACTGCCTTTACGGGACAAAAAAATGTGGGGAACCTCCCCCACATTACCGCGCGGCGTCCACCGCACGTGGATTGCAACCTACTGGGTCCGCCCTAGTGAGTCAAGCGAAGCCGCTGACCTGCGGCGCCATGAGAGAAATCTGACGGCCGGTGTCACCGGCCCGGTGCGAGAAGAACCGTCCGTTGTGGCAGCGGGTGCACCAGGGGCTCGTCGAAATGCTTCGGACACCACACGATGCCGCGTGCGTGGCGATGAGTGCGCGAAGGTCCACGGGCGTGGGGCGGTCCACGCGGTGGCCGGTCAACCGCTCATGGACGTCGGGGCTCACTTCGTAACAGCCGCCACAGATGGCCGGACCGAGGTGCATGACCAGTTCATCGGCCGGGCACCCCATGGTGCCGAGCGCGAGGATGCCCGCCTCGACGATTCGCGCCTCCGTCCCCCGCCAGCCGGAATGCAGCAGCGCCATGGCGCCCGACCGGTGCGCGAGGAACACCGGGACGCAATCGGCCACCGTGACAGCGACGGCGGTTGCCGGGGCCGCCGGGCAGGCGTGGCCGTCCGCCCCCGGGGCGCGCAGCCACCCCCGCCAGCGGCCCTCGTGCGTGATCACCTCGCGTCCATGGACCTGCGTGGCGGTGGCCAGGCGCGGCACGCCGCGCGCTTCCAATTCCGTGGTGACGACCTGCCACCGCGCCATCACCTGACGAACGGGCTCTTCGGTGCCGGTGCCAAGGCTGCCGAAGGCGCGCGTGGTCGTGTACGCCAGGAAGCCGAGCGCGGCAAGCTCCGGAACGACTTCGACGTCCGGCGGCACCGCGCTCACGCGCCGCGGACCTCCACGCGTTCGATCTGGGCGCCCAACGCGCGGAGCCGCTCGTCGATGCGTTGGTACCCGCGCTCGATCTGCTGCACGTTGTGGATGGTGCTCGTGCCCGGCGCAGCGAGGGCGGCGAGCAGCATGGCCATGCCGGCGCGGATGTCGGGGGAATCAACGTTGCCCGCGTGGAGTGGCGACGGCCCGATGACGAGCGCCCGGTGCGGGTCACAGAGGACGATGCGGGCGCCCATGCTCACCAGTTTGTCCACGAAGAACAGACGCGATTCGAACATCTTCTCGTGCATGAGGATCACGCCCTGACACTGCGTGGCGGTGACGATGGCGATCGACATGAGATCGGCCGGGAAGGAGGGCCAGGGCTGGTCCTCCAGCTTGGGGACGTGCCCGCCAAGGTCCGACTGGATGATCCGTGGCTGGTTGGCCGGCACGACGAGATCGGCCCCATCGACCTCACAGATGATGCCCAAGCGTTCGAAGCCCATGCGGGTGGATCGCAGGTGTTCCACTCCGGCGTGTTCGATGCGGAGCGCCGAGTTGGTGACGGCGGCCAGACCGATGAACGACCCGACCTCGATGTGGTCCGGGCCGACGGCATGGGAGGCAGCGCCAAACGCCGTCGCGCCCTCGATGGTCAGGGTGTTGGTACCGATACCGTCGATCGTGGCACCGAGGGCGACCAGAAAGCGCGCCAGGTCCTGCACGTGGGGCTCGCTGGCCGCATTGCGGAGCACGGTGGTTCCGCGAGCGGCGGCGGCCGCCATGAGGGCGTTCTCGGTCGCGGTGACGCTGGGCTCGTCGAGGAACACGTCGGCCCCGGTGAACCCCTTGGTGCGCAGCTCGTAGCGGTCGGAGAGGGTGAACTCGGCACCCAACTCGCGGAGCACGTGAAAATGAGTATCGAGCCGCCGACGACCGATGATATCGCCGCCGGGTGGCGGCAGGGTGACCGCTCCGCTGCGCACGAGCAGCGGCGCTGCGAGGAGGATGGACGCCCGGATGCGCGCACAGAGCACCGGATCGAGCCGCGCCGCGTGTACCGTCCTGGCGTGAACCGCGAGGGTGTTGGGTTCGATCCACTCGGCGGATGCTCCGACGGAGCGCACGAGTTCGACCAGCGTTTCCACATCGCGAATGCGAGGCACATTCGTGAGCGTCACCGGCTGGTCGGTGAGCAGGGCCGCGGCCACGATGGGGAGCGCCGCGTTCTTGTTGCCCGCGGGGCGGATGGTACCGGAGAGTGGATGCCCCCCGTGTACGATGAACTGCAGAGCGCTCATGGAGCGGCCAGGACCGTGACAGAAAGGGTAAGCGGGACACTGCGCGATGGCGAAGAATGACCGGGGCATCGTCGGCGAGTCAAGCGCGCCCGATCGCTTGACACCGGTGCGTGTGTCTGGGTACCCTCTTGATACCCACCCATGATGCCGGTTCTGATGGTGCGCGCGAGCGCGTGGATGCTGCAGGCGGTCACGACGCTGCCCGACACGGTCGTGGCTCGGCAGATCGTGGAGCGCGGTTGGTTCGACCAACTGACTCACGTGGCCAGCGGCGTGCTGACGCTGCTCCTTCTCTTGCTCGTCCTCCTGGTATTCCCGGCGGTGTGGTATCTCAGCCGCCGGTTCCGGCAACTCACGGCGGTGCTCGACGGATTGCGGCACGACTTCGCGCCGGTGATCGAGCGTACGCGGGGCGTGATGCAGAATGCCGAGGAGATCTCGATCACGGTCCGCGACGACGTGGAGCGCCTGAGCGAGACGGTCGAACGGTTCGACGCGCAGTTGCGCGAGATCGCCGACATCACCGGCGAGCGGGTCCGTGACTTCGACGCGCTGCTGGGCGCGGTGCAGGAAGAGGCGGAAGATCTGTTTCTCACCACCGCGTCGGCGGCGCGGGGCATCCGGGCCGGCGTCCGGGCGCTGCGGGGACACCGGGCACGACGGGCGCGACGGGCCGAGCTCGAGGCGGACCTGGACGACGACTCGGCCGAGCGCGGGACCGAGGCGCGGCCGGAGGGCGAGACGACGGAGCCCGAGCCGCCGCGCGACCGCACGCCGCGGCTGCGGCGGCACCGGCGCCAGGGCACATGACGCTGGGCCGGGCCGCGGCGATGGCCACCATCGCCGCGTTCTTGCTGGTCGCCTGGCCGCACACCGCCTTTGCCTGGACCCCGGGCACCCACGTCTTCCTGGGCGACGCCGTCCTGCGCTCGCTCCAGCTGCTCCCGGGCAGCGTGGCCGACCTGCTCCGCGGCTTTCCATATGATTTTTTATATGGGTCGATCGCCGCCGACACGAGCATCGCCAAGAAGTACGCCCCGGCCGGCCGGCACTGCCATTCGTGGGAAGTGGGCTTCGACATTCACGAGGCGGCGCGCGACGAGCCGCTCCGGGCCTTCGCCCTTGGATATCTCGCCCATCTCGCCGCGGACGCCGTCGCCCACAACTATTTCGTGCCGATGCAGCTCACGGTGACGTCCTCCACATCGTCGATCGGCCACAGCTATTGGGAGAGCCGCTTCGAGACCCACCTGGGGGAACGCTACAGCCGGCGGGCGCGCGATCTGATATTGCTCGACCATTCGACATCCGACGCCCTGCTCGACGGGATCCTGAGCCCGACCCTGTTCAGCACGCCGACCAACCGGCGCATCTTTCGCGGGATGGTGCACGTGGCCGATTCGGAGTCGTGGCAGCGCATCTTCCAACTGATGGCCGAGAACAGCCGCTGGGACCTGCGCGATGCCGAGGTGGGCGGCTACATGGAACGGTCGTTCGACTTCATCGTGGATTTGATGCGGCGGCTGGACCACTCCGAGCCATACCGCCACGACCCGTCAGGCGAGGAGCGACTGCGCCGTGCCAAGCGCGTACGGCGCCAGGCGCTCCGCGACGGCGGGGAGGACGCGGTGCGCGAGCAGGCGCACCAGCACTTCGGACTTCCGGCCCCGGGCCTGGACTACGCCAAAGGGCTGCCGGTGCCGGTCTATGATCCGAGCCGCGCAGCGAGCAGCTGAGCCACGCGCTTCGGATCGGCGCTCCCCTTGGACTTTTTCATCACGGCGCCGATCAACACGCCCTGCAGCTTCTTCTCGCCCTTGCGGAACCGCTCGGCCTCGTTCGGCAGGGCGGCGATGACCTCGTCGATCCACGCACCGAGGGCGCCCTCGTCCGACACCTGCACGAGCCCTTCGCGCTTCGCGATGTCGGCCGGCTCGCCGCCCGACGCGCGCATGACGGCGAAGATCTGCTTGCCCGCCGTGTGGCTCACGACGCCGTCGCGCACGAGATCGAGCAGGGCCGCCAGGTGGGGCGGATCGATCGGGAACGCAGTGATGTCTCCTCCGCCCGCCTTGAGCGCGGCGAGCACCTCGCCCATCACCCAATTGGCCGCGGCCTTGGCGTCCCCATGGGCGCGGACCGTTTCCTCGAAATAGGAGGACACGCGCGGGCTTGTCGTGAGCACCTCGATGTCGTATGCGCCCAGGCCGTACGCCACCGCGTACCGGGCCCGGCGCGCCGCCGGCAGCTCCGGCAGCCGCTGACGGGCACGGTCCACGAAGTCGGGCTCGAGGACGAGCGGCGGCAGGTCGGGCTCCGGAAAGTATCGGTAGTCGTGGCTCCCTTCCTTGCTTCGGGCCGGCCGTACTTCCTCGGCGTTGCCGTCCCATAGCATGGTTTGCTGTTCGACGCGCCCACCCGCGTCGATCAGGACGCACTGGCGTACGAACTCGGCCTCCAACGCCCGCTCGACTCCCGAGAAGGAGTTCATGTTCTTGACCTCGGTCTTGGTGCCGAGGGCCGAGGCCCCGTGCGGGCGCACGCTGATGTTGGCGTCCACGCGGAGCGAACCTTCCTCCATGCTCACGTCGCTCACGTCGACGTATTCGAGCACCTGCTTGAGCGCGTGGAGATACGCGGAGGCGTCAGCGGCTGAGCGCATATCGGGCTCGCTGACGATCTCGATCAGCGGCACGCCGGCCCGGTTGAGGTCGATGGCGGTGACGCCGGGATAGCGATCGTGAATGGACTTCCCAGCGTCCTCTTCCATGTGGACGCGCGTGATGCCGACGGTGCGCTCGCCCGCGGCGAGGTGGCCCCCCGTGGCCAGCGGCCGGTCGAACTGGGAGATCTGGTAGCCCTTGGGCAGATCAGGATAGAAGTAGTTCTTGCGCGCGAAGATCGAGACGGGATGCACCGTGCACTCGATCGCCAGGGCGGCGCGCACGGCCAGCTCCACCGCATGCGCGTTGAGCACGGGGAGGGCGCCCGGGAGGGCCAGGCACACGGGGCAGGTATTGGTATTGGGGGGCGCGCCGAACGTGGCCGAGCACGCGCAGAACGCCTTGGTAGCGGTCTTGAGTTGCACGTGCACCTCGAGCCCCACGACCATCTCGTAGCGCTGGGCGAGCGCGTCGAAACCCGCGGTGCTCATCGGTGGGCCTCGGCGCCGAGGGCGCGCTCGAGCGCGTAGGCGGCCGCGAACATGCGCGCCTCTTCGAAATGCGGTGCGATCAGCTGGCCGCCCACCGGCAGGCGGTCGACGCGTCCGATGGGCTGCGACATCGCCGGCACTCCAGCCAGGTTGGCCGTCGCGGTGAAGATGTCGTTGAGATACATCTCGTACGGATCGGTCGTGGCGCCGATCGGGAACGCCGGGTTCGGCGTGGTGGGTGTGAACAGCAGGTGCACGCCGCTCGCGAATGCGCGCGCGAAGTCCTGGGTGATGAGCTGCCGGACTTGTTGCGCCTTGCGGTAGTACGCCTCGTAGTAGCCCGCCGACAGCACGTACGTGCCGAGCATGATGCGGCGGGTCACTTCGGTGCCGAACCCCTGGGAACGGGTGGCCTCGTACATGCCGCGCAGACCATCGCCTTCGAGCCGCAGTCCATACCGCACGCCGTCGAACCGCGCGAGGTTGGACGACGCTTCGGCCGGCGCCACGATGTAGTAGACGGGGATGGCGAGAGCCGTATGGGGCAGCGACACGTCGCGTATCTGGGCGCCCTGGCCGCGGAGCAGCTCCAGCGCGCGGGCGCACCGCTCGCGCACGCGTGGCTCGAGGTCGTCGGGGAAATACTCGCGCGGCTTTCCGATCACCACGCCCTTGAGCGACGCGCCGGCCGCGGCGCGATAGTCAGGCACGGGATGGTCCACCGAGGTGGCGTCGCGTGGATCGCGACCGGCGATCACGCCCAGCGCCAGCGCGGCATCGTCCACCGACGCCCCGAACACCCCGACCTGGTCGAGCGACGAGGCGAACGCGACCAGTCCATAGCGGCTCACGCGCCCGTAGGTGGGCTTCACGCCGACCACGCCGCAGAGTGCGGCGGGTTGCCGCACCGATCCGCCGGTCTCCGATCCGAGGCTGATGCGCACGATGCCGGCGGCCACCGCGGCCGCGGATCCGCCCGACGAGCCGCCGGGTACGCGGTCGGGCGCCACCGGGTTGCGGGTGGGGCCGTACGCGCTGTGCTCGGTGGACGACCCCATGGCGAACTCGTCCATATTCGTCTTTCCAAATACGACGCCGCCGGCGGCACGGAGCCGTGTGACCACGCTGGCCTCGTACGGGCTGACGTAGCCGCGCAGGATGCGCGACCCGCAGGTCGTCGGGAGCGTGGTCGTGGCGATGTTGTCCTTCACGGCCACCGGGAGCGCGGCCAAGGGTCCGTCGGGGGCGGCGTTGGCCTGGGCAGAGGCGTCGGCATCGTCCCGCCACGCGAAGATGTTGAGGCCGTCCTTCCCCGCCCCGACCTCGTCGGCACGGCGTATGGCGGCGGCCACCGCCTCGCGCGCCGCCGCGCTCACGACTCCTCTCCAGTCTCATGCGTCGCGAGGCGCGGCACGAGCAGCAGTCCGTCGCGCACCGACGGGGAGAAGGCGTCGGGGCCCCGAACCAGCGCGTCGGGCGGGCCGGCATCCGCGCGAAGCGGCATGCCGGTGGCCGATTCGCCGGCCGCCGCCACGGCGGAGGTATCGACCCGGGCGAGCACGTCCATATGCCCGAGGATGGTATTCAACTCGGCGGTCAGCGCCTGCGCGCGCTGGTCGGTGAGCCCCAGCCGGGCCAGCGCCGCGATGTGTCGTACGTCGTCGAGCGAGACGGCCACTAGTCGATTCCGCGTTCGAGATTCGCCTGCGCGACGACGAGCGTCTTACGGCCCACCGCGTCGTCGTCGAAATCCACCCGCACCTTGGTCTGCGCGCCAGCACCGGTGATCTCGGCGATGGTGCCGGAGCCGAACTTCCGGTGCTTGACCCGCGCTCCCACGGCGATGGTCGCCGCGTCCTGCGATTCGTCTTCGACGGCCACCCCGCCGATGGGCCGGCCGGGGCGGCGGGCCGCCGCCGAACTCGAAGGGAAAATATCGTCGTCGAAGATCTGCGACGAGCCTCCCCCCCATCCACCACTGCGACGGGTGTCGGCGCGTCCGGCGAATCCCGCCATCGCACCGCGCCCGCTGCTCCGTACGCGGATGGTGTCCTGCCGGTCGAGCATGCCGTCGGGCACCGCGGCGAGGAAGCTCGACGGCCGCGACGGGAGGAACTCGCCGTTGCGGCGGCGCGACTCGGCGTGCAGCAGGTACAGGCGACGCTCGGCGCGTGTGATCCCCACGTAGAACAGGCGCCGCTCCTCCTCGAGCATTTTCGGATCGTCGTAGGCCCGGGCGAGCGGAAAGAGACCGTCTTCGAGGCCGGCGATGAACACCACGGGAAACTCGAGCCCCTTGGCGTTGTGCAGCGTCATCAGCGTCACGGCGTCGGCGTCGGCGGCCAGCTTGTCGACGTCGGCCACGAGGCTGGCGCGCTGGAGAAAGACATCGAGCGGACTGAGGCCAACCTCGCCCTCGACGTCGGCCACCGTTTCCGAGGCGCCGGCGATGAGTTCACGCACATTGTCGAGGCGGTCGCGCGCCATCTCCTCACCCTCCGCGCCCAGGTACTCGGTGTACCGGATCTCGGCGACGAGCGCACTGAGCAACTCGTCCACGGCCGACTCGCGTGCCCGGTCGCGGAACCGGGCGGTGAGCGCGCAGAAGTCGGCGAGTGCGGTGCGCGTTGCGGGGCGGACGCCATCCAGGCAGTCGTCGCGCGTCGCAGCGTCGAACAGCGGGATCCCCGCGGCCCTCGCGCGCTCGGCGAGCAGGTCCACGGTGGCATCCCCAACGCCGCGGCGGGGGACGGCGATCGCGCGGCGGAACGCCTCGTCGTCGGAGGGGTTCGCGATGAGCTTGAGGTACCCCATGAGGTCGCGGATCTCGCGGCGGTCGTAGAACCGAACGGCGCCGACCAGGCGGTACGGCATGGCGTGACGGCGCAGCGCCTCTTCCAGGGCGCGGCTCTGGGCGTTGGTCCGGTACAGCACGGCGAAGTCGCGGAGCTGCCACCCGTCGGCCGTGCGCTGACGGCGCAGTTCCTCGACCAGCCAATCGGCCTCGTCGCGCTCGTCGAGGGCGCGCACCGCGGTCACTCGATCGCCGCCGCTGCGCGTGGCGCGCAGGGTCTTGCCCATGCGATCGGTGTTGACGGAGATGACGGCGTTGGCCAGTGCGAGAATGGGCGGCGTGGAGCGGTAGTTCTCCTCCAGGCGCACGACGTGAGCGTTGGGAAAGTCCTTCTCGAAGTCGAGGATGTTGCGGATGTCGGCACCGCGCCAGCCGTAGATGGACTGGTCGTCGTCGCCGACCACGCACACGTTGCCGTGCCCGGCGCCGAGCAACTGCACGAGCCGGTACTGCGCGCGGTTGGTGTCCTGGTACTCATCCACGAGCAGGTGGTGGAAGCGCGCGCGAAAGCGGTCGAGTTCGTCGGGGTGCTGTTCCAGGATCCGGACGGGAAGCAGCAGCAGGTCGTCGAAGTCGGCCGCGTTGGCCCGGCGCAGCGTGGGCTCGTAGTCGGCGTACACCGCGGCCACGGCCTGGGCGAACGGGTCGCGGGCCAGCGATGCGAATTCTTCGGGGGTGACGAGGGCATTCTTGGCGTCGGAGATGGCGCCACGCACGGCGCGTACCGCGTACTGCTTGGGCGAGACGCGGTGGCGCTCCATGAGGCGCTTCACCACCGCCTCGACATCGTTCTCGTCATAGATGGTGTACGCGGGAGCACGGCCCACGAGGTGCGCGGTAGCGCGCAGGAGCCGTGCGCCGACACTGTGGAAGGTGCCGGCCCACATCCCTGCCGGCTCGTGCTCGAGCAGCCCGGCAATGCGGTCACGCATCTCGCCGGCGGCCTTGTTCGTGAACGTGACGGCGAGGATCCGCGACGGGCGCACCCCGTGCTCCAGGATCAGGCGCGCGATGCGCCGGGTGAGCACGCGCGTCTTGCCGGAGCCGGCGCCAGCGAGCACGAGCAGAGGGCCTTCGTGATGGAGCACCGCTTCGCGCTGCGCGGGATTGAGCCCGTCGAGCAGCGCATCTTGTGAGGAGCGCGACATCAATGAAGTATAACGTCGAACGTCGCACCCCGGTCGGTGGGCACGAGCACCAAACGCCCTCCGTGGTTCTCCTCGACGATGCGTTTGGCGAGCGACAGCCCGATCCCCCATCCGGCCTGCTTCGTGGAGAAGCCGGGTTCGAACACGCGGTCGCGCAGTTCGCGGGGAATGCCGGGGCCTTCGTCGGCCACCCGGATGCGGTAGCCCCGTTCGGGAAGCCGGGCTGCGGAGAGCGCGATCCGGCCACCCCGCCCTGCCATGGCATCGAGCGCGTTCTTGACCAGCACCTCGACCGCCCATTCGAGCAGCACGGCGTCGCCGGACACGGTCAGCGCGCCGTCGGGATGCTCGACGTCGATGACGATGGTGTTGGCGAGGGTCGGCACGCGCGCCCGGAAGTAGTTCGCCACGCGATCGACGAGCGCCGTGAGATCCACCGGATCGCGCTTGGGCTCCCGTCCGATGCGTTCAAAGCGATGCGCCACGCGATCCAGCCGGTCCACGTCGGCGCGCATGTGGCGCGCCATGGCCTGCGCCGCCGGGTCGTGCTCGCCGCGTTCGTCGAGCAGTTCGATCCATCCGGCGATGCTGGACAGCGGGGTGCCGAGCTGGTGCGCCGACTCGCGCGCCATGCCGGCCCACAGGTGCTCGCGCGCCGCGTCGCTGCGCGTGCGGATGATGAAGAACCCGGCGAGCAGCAGCAGCAGGGCGGTGATCGCCTGGAGCGGGGGAATGATCCGCAGCCAGTACACGAGGGGCGTGTTGCCGTAGTGCACCTGCAGCAGCGCGTCCACCACTGGCGGGTTCTGCCGATCGAGGACGAGCACGTAGCGGCGGATCCCCGGGTTGTCGTTGCCCAAGGAATCGTGCGGGTCGAACGGCAGGTTGGCATGGAAGAGCGGCACGCCGGTGCCTTCGGTGACGATGAGCGGGACGCCCTGTTCGCGGATGTCGCGCGAGATGTCGAGCAGCGCCTGAAGCGCGGCGCCTTCGGTGGTATCGCCGAGGGCGCGGTAGACCCGGGCATACATGGTGCTCGACCGTGCCGCCGCGACGCGCAGCGAGTTCACCACGTGTTGCGTGTAGAACACGTATGAGCCGAGCAGGAGGACGATCAGCGTGGCAACGAGCACTTCGGGCGCGCCGCGACGCATGCGGATCACGCGAGCCGATCCAACCCTAGGTACGGCTGCAGCGCCACCGGAATCGCGACCGATCCATCGGGCTGCTGGTGATGCTCGAGGAGGCACGCGATGGTGCGCGGGAAGGCGAGCCCCGAGCCATTGAGCGTGTGGACGAACCTCGGCTTCTCGCCCGGCGCCGGCCGGTAGCGGATGTTGGCCCGCCGCGCCTGGAAGTCGGTGAACGTGCTGCACGACGATACTTCGAGCCACGCGCCCACTCCCGGCGCCCACGCTTCGAGGTCGTACGTCTTGGCCGACGAGAAGCCGGTGTCTCCGGCGGCCAGCAGCTTGCGGCGATACGGGATCTCCAGTCGTTCGAGCATCGTCTCGGCATGCCGGGTGAGCACCTCGAGCTGGCGCTCGGAGTCGTCGTCGGCGGAGTAGCGCACCAGTTCGACCTTGTCGAACTCATGGGTCCGCAGGATGCCCCGCGTATCCTTCCCGGCCGATCCCGCCTCGCGACGGTAGCATCGCGAATAGGCCACGAACGCCATCGGCAGTTGGGCGCCGTCCAGGATCTCGTCGCGGTAGAGATTGGTGACCGGGACCTCGGCGGTGGGGATCAGAAAGAGGTCGTCGCCCCGGGTGCCGTAGGCATCGTCCTCGAACTTGGGAAGCTGGCCGGTGCCGGTCATCGTCGAGCGGGTGACGAGCTGCGGCGGCCAGATTTCCTCGTACCCATGCTCGCGTGAGTGGACGTCCATGAACATCGAGAGCAGCGAGCGCACGAGGCGCGATCCGCGGCCGCGATAGACGACGAACCCGGAGCCGCTGATCTTCGCCGCGCGTTCCTGATCGAGCATCCCGAGGTTCGCCATGATCTCCCAGTGCGGCCGGACGCCCGTCGGCGCTCGCGGCGTGCCCCACGCCTTCACGATGACGTTGTGGGCCTCCCCACCCTCGGGCACGTCGGGGAGTGTGACGTTGGGGATCTCGAGCAGCACCTGATGGAGCGCCACTTCGATCTCGGCGAGGCTGGCCTCCTCGGCGGCGATGGCAGCGCCCAGCGCTCTCCCCTCCGCGATCAGATCGCCGGCGGCTTCCTTGGCGCGTTTGCGGCGGGCCACTTCCTGGGAAGCGGCATTGCGCGCCGCCTTCTTCTCTTCTACCGCGGTGATGAGCGCGCGGCGGTCCTTGTCGAGCGCTTCACCCCGCGCGATGACGGGCAGAAGCGCGTCGGCCGCTCCTCGCCGGCGCGCCGCGTTGCGCAGCACGTCGATCCGTTCGCGCAGCATACGGGGGTCGTGCATGGCTCACTTGGTCGGCAGGCCGGACGTGAGGGTCACGTACCCGCAGTTGGGATCCGAGGCGAAACGCACGTACAGCGCCCGGTGCACCGGATCAATGCTGTCGACGACGAACTTGCCGTAGTACGAAGAACCGAGCGAGTAGGCGGTGCACGTAGTCGTGTCGTATACGTTGAAGCCGATCGTCGTCCCCACCGGAACGACGAGCGTGGAATCGACGACGTAGCCGGACTTGGCGGCCTGGGTGTAGTCGTCGAAGTTCGCGTTGATCTTCTGGAGGCCGACCGCGACCGTCGTGACGAGTGAGTCGGCCACCCGGCGCGCCGGATACACGACGACGCGACCCTGGGAATCGATGTCCAGCGCGACGTTGAACGCGAAACTCGCGCTGACGACCACCGGCGAGCCCGTGAGGAAATCGAGCCCCGCCGGCGTGGACGGCGCCGCGCCGTTGAGCGCGTATACGATCGGAGAAGTGATCGTGACCGGGAACTGGGCCTTGGGAGCGCTGAGCGCTCCGCAACCCGTACCCAACACGACCAACGCCGCGCTGAAGATGGTTGGGATTCGTGGCATCATGGCGGGCCGGGTCCATCGGCCGAGTGGGAGCGTAATGGCGAAGGATACCGGATGCGCCGAGCGACTTCAAGCGATTGCCGTCGCTTGACTTCGCTTTGGGCGATCTCTAGCTTCGCCAACACTTTCCAAGGAGCGGGAATGGCGAGCATTCGTGACCTCGTCGCCGCCATCCGGCAGCGCGATGGGGTGGAGGCCGCGGTCGTCCTCGGCCGCGACGGACTGTTGATAGACAGCCAGGTGGTCGCCGGCCTCGATCCGGAGGATCTGGCGGCGCGCATCCCGCCCATCATCGCCTCGTCCGACGACCTCGGCGCGGCCAGCGGACGCGGCGAATTGGTGACGGCCGTGCTCGAGCACCGCGACGGACTGGCTCTCGTGTCCGCCCTGACCAGCGAGGCCGTGCTGTTCGTGCTGCTCGCGCCGGGAGCGAACGTCGGCCAACTGCTGTACGAATTGCGCCGAAATCGAGAGCACATCGCCGCACTCGTTTGACCTGTGTCGTCCCCGCGCGCGGAATGCCATGTGCTCGTCGCCGACGACGAACCGCACATCGGTCGGATCATCAAGATGAAGCTGGAGCAGGGCCCGTTCCGGGTCTCCCTCGCATATGACGGCCGGGAAGCGCTCGCCCTGTTGGAACAGTCGCCCGACATCGGTCTCGTGCTGCTGGACGTGATGATGCCGTACCAGAGCGGGCTGGATGTGCTGGCGATCATGCGCGCCGACCCGCGGTGGCGCGACGTGCCGTGCATCATGCTCACGGCAGCCGGCGAGGCCGAGTACCAGCGGCGCGCGATGGCCACGGGGGCCAGCGAATTCCTCACCAAGCCGTTCAGCCCCAAGCGCCTGTATGCGCGCGCCGCGGAACTGGTCGGGCTCTCATCCGATGGCATGGGAGCGGACATCGCATGACTCGATGGGTGGTGGTCCTGGCGGGAGGCGTGGGATCGCGGTTCTGGCCGGTCAGCACGCCCGAGCGGCCCAAGCAGCTCCTGCCGCTGGTGAGCGAGCAGCCCCTGCTCCGGGACGCGCTCGACCGGGTGCGCCCGTTGGCAGACGGTGGGCACACGCTGATACTCACCAACGCGTCGCTCGTTCCCGCCATCGCGGCGCTGGCCCCCGAGATCCCGCCGGCCAACCTGGTGGCCGAACCGCGGCCGGCGGGCACCGCCGCGGCGCTGGCCTGGGCGGCGCACCGCATCGCAACCGCCGACGGTCCCGAGGCGACCATGATCTCGGTGCACGCCGACTGGGCGGTGGGCGACGCCGATGGCTTTCGCCGCGCCCTGACCCGCGCCGCAGACGCTGCCGAGCGCCACACCAGCTTGGTGACCGTGGGCATCGTGCCCTCCCGTCCCGATCCGGGATTCGGCTACATCCAGCCGGCTGACGAAGTGGCGCCCGGTGTGTGGCGGGTGGCGCGGTTCGTAGAGAAGCCCGACGCGGCGCGGGCCGCGGAAATGTGCGTGCAGGGCTACCTCTGGAATTCCGGGATCTTCGTGTGGCGCGTGGGCGACTATCTGGAAGAACTGGCGGCGCATACGCCGGAGGTGGCGCCTGCGCTGGCGGCCCACGGCAACGACCTGGGGGCGTTCTTCGCGCACGTCACGCCGATTTCGGTTGACGTTGGCGTGATGGAGCGGAGCGCGCGCGTGCTGGTAATGCCCGGCGACTTCGGCTGGGACGACATTGGCGTGTGGGGGGCGCTGCTCCGGGTTCGCCGACGCGACGCCCAGGGCAACGCGATGTCCGGCGACGCCTACGCCGTCGAGGCCCGCAACAACGTGGTGCACGCCGAACATGGCACCGTCGTGCTGTATGGCGTGCATGACCTCGTGGTGGTCACGCGCGACGGCCTGACCGTGATCACGACGGTGGAGAAGTCGCACGCGCTCAAAGCACTGCTGGCGCAACTCCCGGCGCCGGTGCGAGACCAGCGATGACCGAGCTTTACCTGTACGACGACGCGCAGGCACGGGCGTTCCAGCCGTTCTCGCTAATGAGGCCGACAGGCGAGCTGCGGGCCGGCGCCCTGCTGCTGCGCGAGCGATGGGAGTGGACGCTGGACCGGCCGGCGGCCGGCCAGGTGAGCGCCGCGGTGCTGCGCGACTTCGCGGAGGCGGGGGCGCCGCGCGCGGCCTCCGGCCCGCTCCCGGCGGGCGCCATCCTCGCCAATACGCGCTGCGCCGTGGCGCTCGTGGCGGCGCCAGACGCCGACGTGTGGCGGTGCAACGGCCGCGTGGCCGCCGTGCGGCTCCGCGCGCCGCTGGCGCTGGGCGATCTGCGGAACGGCCAGTGCGCGCTCGAGGAACTGGTGGCACCGGGAGCGCGGAGCGCGGAAATCGTGGGGCGGTGGATCGACGCGGTGTGGGACTTCATCGGCGATCTGCCCGCGCAGTTGACCGAGGACATCGCCCATCTGCGCGCCGGGGCGGCGCCGCTGGCCGCGGACCAGGGCGCGCGCACGGGGCACCACCTGGTGCTGGTGGAGCGGGACGCCGTGGTGGAGCCGATGGTGTTCTTCGACGTGACGGCTGGCCCGGTGTTGGTGCGGGAGGGGGCCACCGTGCAGGCGTTCACGCGCCTCGTGGGGCCGTGCGTGGTGGGCCGACACTCGGTGGTGTCCGCCGGCCGCGTCGCCGCGAGTTCGATCGGCGAGGCATGCAAGGTCCACGGCGAACTGAGCACGTCGATCTTGCTCGGCCACAGCAACAAGGGACACGAGGGCTTCGTGGGACACTCGTACCTGGGACGGTGGGTGAACCTTGGTGCCGGCACCACGACGAGCAATTTAAAGAACACATATGGACCCGTATCGCTGTGGACGCCGGAAGGGATGCGCGACACCGGACTGCAGTTCCTGGGGGCGATGCTCGGCGACCACGCGAAGACCGGGATCGGCGTGCGGCTCACCACGGGGACGGTGGTGGGCGCCGGCGCGAACGTATTCGGTGGGTCGGTGATGCCCAAGGTGGTGCCGCCGTTCGCGTGGGGTGACGCCCCGCCCTTCGGCACGCACGAGTTCGACCGGTTCCTGATGACCGCGGAACGGATGATGCAGCGGCGCGGAGTGTCATTGACCGAGGCCGCCCGTGCGCAGCTGCGCGCGGCATACGCCGCGCGCTGGACGGTGGAGTAGCATGCGCCTCTGGGTGCTGGGCAGCGGGAGCGCCGGCAACGCCGTGCTGATCGAGGCGGCCGAGGGCCGCATCCTGATCGACGCGGGGTTCGGCGTGCGCACGCTGGCGGCTCGGCTCACCGCGGTGGGAGTGGCGCCGGAATCGATCGAAGCATGCGTCATCACACACGAGCACACGGACCATCTGAAGGGTGCGGCGGCCGCGGTCCGCCGCTGGGGATGGACGCTGCACGCCAGCCGTGGCACCGTGGCGAGCGCCGCCGAGTTGGCGGGGACGCGCGTGCAGGTGTTCGACGCCGGCGCGGCACTCGCCTTCTCGACGATGGACGTGGCCACGACGCGCACCCCGCACGATGCGGCCGAGCCGGTCGGGGTGGTGGTGACGGCGCGAGGCAGCGGCGCGCGGGCCACGGTCTGCACCGACATCGGACACGTGAGCGACGGCGTGCGAGCGCTGTGCCGCGACGTGGATATCCTGGTGCTCGAGTCGAACCACGACGAGGGGATGCTGCGCGCCGGCCCCTACCCGGCCGTGGTGCAGGCTCGTATCGCCGGCGACCACGGGCATCTGGCCAACCGCCACGCCGCCGCCCTCATTCGCGACAGCGTCACGCGGCGGGCGCGCCACGTCGTGCTCGCGCATCTGAGCCAGAACTGCAATGCACCGGAGGTGGCGCGAGCGGCCACGGAGCGCGAGCTCAAGCGCACGGTGTATCGCGGAGAGGTGGTCACGGCGCGCCAGAGCGAAATCGTGGGGCCGTTCGACGCGGCGGGCGGCGGTCGCGACACCTCGCGGCAGTACTCGCTCACGCTGTAGCCGGCCCCGTTTCGCCCCTCGCTCCCACAACGTGAAGCGGGGCGGCGCCGCTGTCGCAGCCCCGCCCCGCCCGTGCAATGCTCAGCTGGCCGCTGCCAGCCGACCGTTGCCGTTCTAGTACATCCCGCCCATGCCCCCACCGCCGGGCGCGGCTGGAGCCGGCTTTTCCTCCTTCTTCTCGACGACCAGCGCTTCGGTCGTGAGCAGGAGGCCGGCGATCGACGCCGCGTTCTGCAGCGCCGTGCGGGTCACCTTGGTCGGGTCGATGACGCCCGCCTGAACCAGATTTTCATACGTGTCCGTGAGGGCGTTGTAGCCGAACGCGTCGTCCTTCGACCCCCGGACCTTCTCGACCACGATCGAGCCTTCGCCGCCCGCATTGAACACGATCATGCGGATGGGTTCCTCGATCGCACGGCGGATGATGTCGACGCCGATCTGCTCGTCGGCCTCGCTCGTCTTGAGACCCTTGAGCACGCGCTGGGCCCGGATGAGCGCCACGCCGCCGCCGGGCACGATGCCCTCTTCCACGGCCGCTCGGGTCGCGTGCAGCGCGTCCTCGACGCGTGCCTTCTTCTCCTTCATCTCGGCCTCGGTGGCCGCGCCGACGTTGATCACCGCGACGCCGCCCGCCAGCTTGGCCAGACGCTCCTGGAGCTTCTCCTTGTCGTAATCGGAGGTGCTCTTGTCGATCGCCACGCGGATCTCGGAGATCCGGCCCTCGATCTTCTTCTCCTCGCCGTTGCCGTCGATGAGCGTGGTGTTGTCCTTGTCCACCACGACGCGCTTGGCCCGGCCGAGATCGCCGAGCACGGCGTTCTCGAGCTTGAAGCCGACCTCTTCGCTGATCACCTGGCCGGCCGTGAGCACGGCGATGTCTTCGAGCATGGCCTTGCGACGATCACCGAAGCCCGGCGCCTTGACGGCGCACACCTTGAGCGTGCCACGCAGCTTGTTGACGACCAGCGTCGCCATCGCCTCGCCTTCGATATCCTCGGCGATGATGAGCAACGGCTTGCCGGTCTGGGCCACCTTCTCGAGGACCGGGAGCAGGTCCTTCATCGCCGAGATCTTCTTGTCGTGGATCAGGATGTACGCATCTTCGAGCGCCGCTTCCATCTTCTCCGGATCGGTCACGAAGTAGGGCGAGACGTAGCCGCGGTCGAACTGCATGCCGTCGACCGTCTCGAGCGTGGTTTCGAGGCCGCGGGCCTCCTCCACCGTGATGACGCCGTCCTTGCCCACCTTCTCCATCGCTTCGGAGATCAGCTTGCCGATCTCGGCGTCGTTGTTGGCCGAGATGGTGCCGACCTGCGCGATCTCCTTCTTCCCAGTGGTCGGAACACTGATACGCTTGAGTTCGTCGATCACCGCCGTGACGGCCTTGTCGATGCCGCGCTTGATCGCCATCGGGTTGGCTCCGGCGGTGACGTTCTTGAGGCCTTCACGGAAGATCGCCTGAGCGAGCACCGTCGCCGTCGTCGTGCCGTCGCCAGCGAGATCGGATGTCTTGGTGGCGACTTCCTTGACCATCTGCGCGCCCATGTTCTCGATCGGATCGGCCAACTCAATTTCCTTGGCCACCGTGACGCCGTCCTTGGTGACGGTGGGGGCGCCGAACTTCTTATCGATGACGACGTTCCGGCCCTTGGGGCCGAGGGTGACCTTCACTGCCTCGGCGAGCTGATCCACGCCGCGCTTGAGGGCCGCCCGCGCTTCCACGTTGAAGTGGAGTTCCTTTGCTGCCATTGTGGTAATCCTCTACGAGGAAATGGTTGATGTGTGGGAACGGGACTCAGCCGACGACCGCGAGTACGTCCGACTCGCGGAGAATGAGCACCTGCTCGCCATCGACCGTGACTTCAGTGCCGCTGTATTTGCCGTACAGAACCTTGTCGCCGACCTTCACCTCCATCGGCACACGCTTGTCCTTCTCGAAGCGGCCGGGGCCGACGGCGACGATCTCGCCCTGCTGCGGCTTCTCCTTCGCGGTATCCGGGATGTACAGCCCGCCGCGCATCTGCTCGGCCTCTTCCATCGGCTTGATCACGACCCGATCGGCCAACGGCGCGACCTTGACACTCGAAGCGCTCTTGGTTGCCATGGGTACTTCGCCTCCGACTGATGCTGGTGAGGTTGAATGGATTGAACAGGGACCACGAACCACCGTTAGCACTCGCATCTGCTGAGTGCTAATCAGCCTCAAACGTATCCCGCTTGCAGACTGGACGCAAGGCCGACCAGGCGCCGCAATCCGCATGGTATCCTATTCGCCATTAGCGACTTACGTGCCATCAGGAGCGCGCCAAAATGACGCCGATGTTCCGCCAGACTGGCCATCGACCTGCCACTGCATCAACCTCCGTATCCAAGGTCGACACTGCTGCCGCACACGGCCACACGGCATCGCACCTCGACCCCGCCGTGGGTCGACGGCTACCCAGTGAGCAGTTGGAACGCGAGATCGAGGCCGACGAGCGTGAGGTAAGGGTCGATGAGGTCGATTGAGCGGCAGAGGTCGCGGAATGCCTCGGCGAGTCCGCCAGTGGCGATCACGATCGGCGTCTCCGTTCCGGGCCATTCGGCCTTGATGCGGGCCACGAGGCCATCGATCGCGTCGGCCGCCCCGAACATCACGCCGGCCCGGATGTTGGTTTCGGTTCGTGTGCCGATCGCCCGCTCGGGAGCCACCAGTTCGGTGGCGGGCAGCTTGGAGGTACGCCTGAACAGCGTTTCGGCGGAGGTCCGCACCCCCGGCGCGATGATCCCGCCGAAGAACACGCCGGCGCGGGTCACGCAGTCGTAGGTCGTGGCCGTTCCAAGATCCACCACGATCGCGTCGCGCTTGTGGATCTGGCTCGCGGCGAGCGTGTTGATGATGCGGTCGGCGCCCACGCTCGACGGTTCGTCGACCGCCAGGCGGACGGGGAGTTTCGACGCCGGATCGATGACCACCACCCGTGCGCGCGACACCCAGCGTTCGCACGCCTCCTGAAGCGGGAACGTGATGGGCGGGACGACCGACGCGATGGCCACCCCCGTCACGGCGTTGTGATCGAATCCGTGCCCTGCAAGCAGCGCCAGCAGGAGCACGCCGATCTCGTCCGAGGTGCGCGCCGGATCGGACGTGATGCGCCAATGTCCGAGCAACGTGCCGGCATCGAAGAGGCCGACGGTGGTTTCGGTGTTGCCCACGTCGAACACGAGATTCACACGTCCTCCTGAAGCACGAGGGAGCCGGCGCGCGCGTACCGGGAACCAGCGTCGGTTTCGACGACGAGCGCGCCGGACGCATCGATGCCGGCCACGACGCCCTCCAGGGGTTCGCGGCAGCGGCGGCCGCGGGCGACGTCGCGCGCCGCGTATTCGGCGAGTTCACTGGCGCGGAGCGGCCCCGTCTCGGCGGCCGCCGCGCGCAGCGCGGGCACCAACGCCGCCAGCGCGTCGAGCCGAACGGCGTCGCCGCGAAGTGTCGCCGCCATGGGCATCCCGGCGGGCCGGCGCACGTTGAGACCGAATCCGATGGCAATCCAATCAACAGCGCCTTCGCGCCACCGCGCCTCGACGAGAACGCCGGCGAGCTTGCCGCCGTCGACGTAGAGGTCGTTGGGCCACTTGAGCCCGACGGCCCCGGGCGCGAACGGATCGAGGACGCGCGCGGCGTGCAGTCCCAATCGCAGCGACAGCACGTCGACGGCCGCCGGATCCCGCGGGCGTTCGACCAGCGTGAGCCAGATCCCGGCGGCGGCCCCGGAAGCCCACGCCCTGCCCTGGCGTCCTCGGCCCGCGGTCTGCGCGTCGGCGAGCACCAGTGTTCCGGCGGGCGCGCCGGCCGCGGCGCGGGCGTGCGCCGCGTCGAGCGTGGACCCGATCGTATCGAACACGACGACGTCCGGCACGTCGAGCCACGCGGCCAACTCGGCGGCCGTGCGCCCGTCGTAACGCGTCACGGCGGGGACGCCCGCCGGCGCGGGGCTAGCCGAGCGCGTCGTCGTAGAAACGCTCATAATGCGCCACGACGTCGTTGAGCGAGAAGCGCTCGCGGGCGTCGGCCGCGGCGGCCCGGCTCATCGCGTGCCACCGGTCGCGGTCGCGCAGGATGTCGAGGGCAGCGGTGGCCATCGCCTCCACATCACCCACATCGCAGAGCGCGCCGGTGACGCCGCTCTGCACGACCTCGGGGAGTCCGCCGACGTTGGCCCCGATCACGGGCGTTCCGGTGGCCAGCGCCTCGAGCGCGCTGAGCCCGAACGATTCGCGGTCGGTGGGGATGAGGTACAGGTCGGCGGACGCGAGCAGCGGCGCCACGGATTCGATCTTGCCCAGAAACATCACCTGGTCCTGGACGCCGAGGCGGTTCGCTTCGCGCTCCGCGACGATGCGGTCGGGGCCATCCCCGACCATGACCAGCAGGCACGGCCACTCCGCGTTCACGCGCGCGAACACGCGGACCACGTCGGCCACGCGCTTGACCGGGCGGAAGTTCGAGATGTGCATGAGCACGGGGCGCCCGTCGCCGAACGCGCCGCGGGACCCGGGATAGCGCGCCCGGTCGTACACGGCGGGATCGACGAAATTGGGAATCACCTCGATGCGGCACCCCGTGCATCCGAACGCGCTCACCGTCTCGTCCCGCAGGAAGTGCGAAACCGCGGTGAGGCCGTCGGACTTCTCAATGGAGAACTTGGTGATCGCGTGGAAGGACGGATCCTGGCCAACGATGGTGATGTCGGTGCCGTGGAGCGTGGTCAGCACCTTGATGTCCGGGCGTGCGTCGCCGAGCATCTCGCGGGCGATCCACGCGCTCGTCGCGTGCGGGATCGCGTAATGGCAGTGGAGCAGATCGAGCCGGTGCGCCAGCACCACCTCGTGCATCCGGACGGCGAGCGCCAGATCGTACGGCGGATACTCGAACAGCGGGTACCGGCCCACGTCCACTTCGTGGAAGAACACGCGCGGCAGGAACGCCGGCAGCCGGAACGGCTGCCGGTACGTGATGAAGTGGATCTCGTGGCCGCGGTGAGCGAGGGCGATGCCGAGTTCCGTGGCCATCGCGCCCGACCCCCCGTACGTGGGATAACAGGTGATGCCGATCTTCACCGCGTCATACCTCCTCATCGCCCAGCCACCACCGCTCGGCGATCTCGCGCCAGTCGGCGCCGCCGGGATCGAGGGTGGTGACCGACTCGCCCGTCAATTGATGGCGAAACCAGGTGCGCTGCCGTTTCGCGTACTGCCGCGTCTCCGTGATCACGAGTTCGCGTGCGTGCGCGAGCGATTCCGTTCCCGCCGCCAGCGACCGCATCACGCGGTAGCCGGTGGCGTTCCATGCCGCCGCCCCGGCCGGCACGCGGGCCGCCAGGCCCCGGACCTCGTCCAGCCAACCACCGGCGAGCATCGCATCGACGCGTGCCGCGACCCGGCCGGCGAGCACCGGGCCCGGGTCCACGAGAAGATAACGCGCCCGCCACCGCGGCGGGCGGGCCAGCTCGCGATGGAGGTCACTCACGCGCCGGCCGGTGAGCAGTGCCACCTCGATGGCGCGCAACAGCTGGGTCCGGCCGAGATGGGCGCGCGAGGGGTCGAGCCGCTCGCACCACCGGCGGAGTTCGGCCAGCGGCACCTCGGCGAGTGCGGTGGCGAGAGCCGTGCGTCGGGCCCCATCCAGCTCCGGCGCCTCGAACAGTGGGCCGAACAGAGCCCGCAGATAGAAGCCCGTGCCGCCCACCACGAGCGGTACCCGCCCGCCGCCCGCGATCTCGGCCAGCCACCGTTCGGCGTCGGCGGCCCACGCCGCCGCCGAATAGCGCGTCGTCGGGTCGAGGATGTCGACGCCGAGGTGCGGCACACGGGCTCGCTCATCGGCGGTCGGTTTCGCGGTGCCGACGTCGAACCCCACGTAGAGCTGACGCGAATCAGCACTGATGATCGACCCGCCGTGCCGCTCGGCAAGCCAGAGAGCGACGGCCGACTTGCCAGCAGCGGTCGGACCGGCGATCACCCGCAGCCTACTTTCGCCCAAACCGCCGCTCGAGTTCGTCCCACGACAGTTGGACCACGGTGGACCGCCCGTGGACGTCGTGCGCCGGGAGCGTCGTCCGGCGCAAATCGGCGAACAGGGCCCGCATCTCGGCCGGCGACAGCGGGTCTCCGCCCTTGATCGCGCCCTTGCACGCCACCGTTGCCGCGAGCCGCTCGTGCCGCTGCGCTACGGCGGCGAAACGGTCGCCGGTGAGCGCGTCGAGGGTCTCGCGCAAGCACCGCTCGGCCTCGAACCGGGGATGCGGCATCGGCACGCTGCGCACGATAAGCGTATGACCGCCGAACCCCTCGACCTCGAACCCGAGCTGCTCGAACAGCGCGCGGTTTTCCTCGAATGCTTCGGCCTCGGCGGGACCCAGATGGAGCGTGAGCGGAAAGAGGAGGCGTTGCGCCGGTGCCTCGCCGCGCGTGAGCGCGGTCATGAACCGCTCGTACAGCACGCGCTCGTGCGCCGAGTGCTGGTCGATCAGCACCACGCCTCCCTCGCTCTCAAACAGGAGGTAGGTGTGGCGGAGTTGGAGGAGCGGCGGAATGGCCGGATCCGCGCCGATCTCGGACTCCCCATGAGCAGCTGCATGGGCAAGCGGGTGAGCCGGTCCAGTTGTCACACGGTCGGGCTCGGCGAACAGCCCCTCGCCGGGCGCGCTCCCGCCCCGCAACGCCTCGACGTCCACCGGTGCGCCGTCGAATCGCGGGGCGGCCGGAAAGGGAATCGGCGGCCGACCGATCGCCGCGCCGGCCCCGAGCGTGCCGAGCGCGCGTCGCACCGCCTCCTCCACGGTGCGCTCGAGGTTCCAGCGGTCGCGGAACCGCACTTCGGCCTTGGCGGGATGCACGTTCACATCCACGGCGTCGGCCGCCACGTCGACATCGAGAAAGAGCGTGGGGCGCACGCCGGCCGGTATGGTCGACTTGTACGCGGCCTCGGCGGCGCGCACGATGCCGGTGTCGCGCACGGCGCGGCCATTCACGGACACGTATACCCGGCGGCCGGCGGTGCCCACGTCGGCCGGGCGTTCGACGAGCCCCGACACGCGGGTCGCGCCGCGGACGTCGTCCACGTCGAGAAAGCGCTCGGCATAGTGCCCACCCCACAGCGCGGCGAGCCGGGCACGGACCGACGAGGCCGGCGGCAGTGCGAGGACCTGCTTGCCGTCGTGGGTGAGGGTGAGGCGCACGTCCCGACGCGTGAGCGCGATACTGGTGGCCACGTCGACGATGGCGCGCCACTCCGAACGCGCCCCGCGCATGAACTTGAGCCGCGCGGGCGCGTTGTAGAACAGATGGGCGACCGACACCGTGGTGCCCCGCCGGCGTGCCGCTTCGCCCGTCTCCTGCAACGCACCCGCCGCGGCCCGCACCCGCGTGCCGGCGCCATCCACCGGGGCCGTCTCGATCTCGAGCTGCGAAACCGAGCAGATGGCCGGCAGCGCCTCGCCGCGAAAGCCGAAGCTCGCCACGCCGACGAGGTCGCCAGCGGCGCGGATCTTCGAGGTGGCATGGCGCGACAGCGCCAGCACGGCGTCCTCGCGCCCCATGCCGACCCCGTTGTCGCTCACCCGGATCCGCTGACGCCCTCCATCCTCCACCTCGACATCGATGGTCGAGGCCCCGGCGTCGAGGGCGTTCTCGATCAACTCCTTGACCACCGAGGCGGGGCGCTCGACGACCTCGCCCGCGGCGATCTGATCGGCGACCGCGCTGGGCAGCACCGCGATGCGCGGAGCCCCGGGGGCGCTGGATTCTGTTGAGGCGGACATCGCGTGGAAGCTACCGAGACGCGGAGCCGCCGGTCAATCGAGCGACGGCGGCAGCGGCGCGTCGAGTGCCACGAGTTGCTGCGCGGGCAACCACCCCTGACGACCGCCGTCCAGTTCGACCCTCGACCACGCCCCCTGCTGGCTCAACACGCGCACCGTCTCGCCGGTCACCACCTCCGCGCCGCGATCGGCGCCGAGCGCCGGATCGTTGCTGAGCATCGTGTCGGCGCGTACCACGGCGAGACCGTGCGCATCGAGACGGCCGGCGACGGCGATCGCGCACAACCCCAGCACCGCGGCGGCGCTGGCGAGCGGCACGGACAGGCTCCCGAGCCCCGGGTAGCGCCGGCGGAGCGTGGGATGCCAGGCGGCGCAGGCCACCAACCAACAGCCGGCGAGGAATACCAGGACCGCATTGAGCGGAACTGGCGGCACGTAGCCCGGGGACAGGATCGTCACGCCGTGCACGAGGGCCAGCCGATCGCGTGCATCGGACGCCAGTGGCTCGAGGTCCAACGCCCTCCGCCACCCGACCACGGCGCGCACGGTATCTCGCGCCGCCCAGGCCGCGGTGCCGAGGTTCGCCCATGCGTCGGCGGCCCGGGGCTGCGAGGCCACGACACGGGCGAATGCGTTGCGTGCGGCCCCGAAGTCCCGGTGCCCGTAGGCCGTCACGCCGGACTGGAAGTCCTGTACCGCGCGATTACGCTGCAGCGCGTGCAGGGAGCCGCCGATTCCGACTGCCAGGAGCACCATCAGCACGCCGGAACGGAAGGGCAGTTCGTGGCGCGGCAGCGCGCCCGCGTCGATGCGCCTGACGAGTTCCAGAGCGCGGTCGGCGGCATCGGCGGCCAGCGTGCCGCCCGCCGAGAAGGCGGCGGCGTCGAGTTCGCGGAGCAGTGCTTCGGCCGCATCAGCCGCATCGGTGGGGGCGCCCGAGCGGCGGAGCGCCCGTCGCAGCGCGCCGGCGCTCGTGAACGTCTCGGCATCGAGCCCCAGACGGTCGGCCAGCGCGGCCACGAAGGCGTGGCGCAGGGAGCGGCTGTCATTCGCCGCGGCCGATGCGTGCGCCACCTGTTCGAGGCGCGCGTGTGCAGATACGGCGCGCCGCTTGCTCCACCGGCGACGGTTGCGCCACCGCGCGCCGAGCGCCGGCATAGGGGCCAGCGCAAGTGCCCACCAGAAGAGCGGGTGCGACGACAACGGCGCGCCGATCGGGCCGCGATACACCGTGCGCAGGGACAGCGTGTCCTCGGCGCGCGTCGTGTCGAGCGCCGCCAGTGTGCCCGATCGGACCCGGACCGTGGCGGCTGGCGACGTCGCCGTGGCGTACCGGCGGGTCTCGGGATCGAAATAGCGGTAATGCACCGGCGGCAGATCGAGTTCGCCCGCCACGCGGGGCGTCAGGATCCAGTCGAATTCCTTGCTACCCCCGATGAGCCGGCCCGTCGAATCCACGTGCACGCGCTCATCCGCAGGGACCAGCGCGACGCCCGGTATGTCGAGGTGCGGCCGGGGCATCAGCTTGATGTTCCCGGTGCCGGACACCCGCAGCGTCACGGTGAGCGGATCGCCGACGCGCGCCGAAGGTGCCTGGACGCGCACGCCGAGCTGCAGACGGCCCACGGCGCCGTCAAAGTCGGCCGGCCGCCCCGCTGCCGGCGGATCGATGGCCACGACCACCGCGCTGTCGGTCTGCAGCTCGTGCGACTCCTCGCGACTGAAGAAGCTGGCGCCCACGGGGAGCGAGTAGGTGAGTTGAGCGGGCGGGACGACGATCCGCCCAGGCTGTAATGGAAAGAGCGCGCGCCGGTACACCAACGCGTCGAAGCAGCGCGACGCGGTGAGCGACGTGCGCTGCGATCCGCCACCGGGCAAATCGTACGCGAGCACCCCCTGCATGTCGGGCGGATAGAATGTGGGGTTTCGTCGCAGGCGGTTGCGCATGGCGGCGTTGAGAAACACCGCGACGGTATAGTCGGCCTGCTGCCCGACGTACACGGTATCCGGCTCGGTGGCGCCGGGCCCGAGCTGGTCGCCGGACTCGATGCGGGCGCGCGTGAGCACCGCTGGTTCTCCGCCGCCGGTCCCGGACGGTGTGACGACGATGCGCAGCGGCGTGGTGCGAGCCGACGTCGAGCCCAATCGCACTTCGAACGACGGAATGATGAACGTCCCCGGATCGGCGGCGACCAACGTGTACCGGTACTCCACCATCACCGAGGGGACCGCGCGCGAATCGCGTTCGCCCTGCGGCATCTCGGCCGACCGCATCACGTCGAACGGCGCGAACGACGGTGCAATGAGCCGAGGGAGCGCCGCGCCCGGCGCCGAGACTGCGACGGTCAGTTCCAGCGGTTCGCAGGCGCCGATGGTATCGGCAGCGTGGGCCACGATGGCTAGTTGGGCGGCGGCGAGAAGGATGCCGATCATCGCTACCAATCCTTGCCGTTCGGGGGCATGGAAGCCCGCAACTTCCGCTGCTGTTTGGATTCCACATCGCGCTCCTCACGGGCCGCGCTGGCGAGGAGCTGTTCGGCCTGGTTCAGCCCCAGCCCACCGCTCGGCGTGGGCGATTGGGCCTCGGGGGCGGGCGATGGATTGGTGTTGTTCTGGCCCCCTCCCCCGCCCCCGCCGCCCTCCTTCTTGGCGTGCAGCGCGAGTTCGTAATTCCACTTTGCGTCAAGGTCGTCGTGACGCATCAGGAGCGCCTTCTTGTACGCGGCCAGCGCCGCATCGAGATCATCGGTCCCACTGCCGGAGGGGGCCGCGAGTCCGCGGCGCAGGTGCGCCAGCCCGAAGTTGAACAGCGCACGATATCGGAGCTCGGCGTCCGGCAGGTCCATCACGCGCTCCAATGCGTCGGCCGCTTCCTGGAGAGAGTCGACGGCCAGATACGCCGTGCCGAAGTCGTATATCGTGCGGGGCCGCAGGTCGCCCTGCTCGATGGCGCTGCGGTAGAGCGCCACCGCCTGCGGATACTGAGCGGCGCGGTACGCGTGGGCCGCCGCAGCCGACTGGCGCGTGCCAGCGCACCCGGCCAGGAACGACACGAGCACGAGGGCGGCCACCGTGGCGGCCGTCGACCCGCCGACCACCGGCCGGCGGTACGCCGGCCGGTCGGCCAGCACGGTGTCGAGCAGCAGCAGGAGAACCGCCGGCAGCAGGAACAGCTGGAAGCGGGGCGTACGGGTTTCGCCCGCATCGAGGGCATGGGCCCGGGTGCGCAGCGTGGACAGCGCTTGCCGGATACGCGCCGCCTTGTCGGTGACGGCCGCGTCGATGAAGGTGCCGTGCGCGGCCGCCGCAGCCGCGCGCAGCATGTCGGGCACGTAATGCGTGACCACAATCTGGCCATTCTGGTCGCGCTTGGGCGCCGTGGAGCCGTCGGGGGACTGCACGGGGATGGTCGAGCCCTGCGTGGTGCCGAATCCGACCGTCACCAGGCTGATGCCCTTCTCGCCGGCCCGGCGCGCTTCCGCCACGACGTCGGCTTCGGGCTCGAAGGCCTCGCCGTCGCTCATCAACACGAGGGCGCGGTCGGCGCCCCCGGTATCCAGCGAGAGCAGATCCGTGCCCTGGCGGATGGCGCTCGAGAGCGAGGTACCCTGCTGTCCGACGACCGACGGATCGAGGTTGTCGAGGAACAGGTCGAGCGCGCTCTCGTCCACGGTGAGCGGCGACAGCACGTAGCTGCGCCCGGCGAACACGATGAGCCCCACGCGATCGCCGGGCGACAGGGCGCGGAGCCGGCGTACCTCCTCCTTCATGCGCTCCAGCCGGCTGGGCTTGACGTCGGTGGCGTCCATGGAGTTCGAGACGTCGAGCGCCAGGACCATATCGATCCCACGGGCCCGATCCACGGCGTGCTCGGTGCCCCACCGAGGCCCGGCGAGCGCGACGCCGGCCAGCGCACACGCGCCGGCCAGGCGTGCCGTTCGCCAGCCCGTGCCGCGTGCCGGGTCCCCTGGCATGAGGCGCGACACCACCGCCAGGTCGCCGAACCGGGTCAGGCGCGCCCGGCGGCGGCGGTCGGCGCGCACGAGCTCCACGGCCACGAGGGCCGGGAGCACGAGCGCGAGCAGCAACAGCCAGGGATAATCGACGGTCACGGCAGTGGCGCCTTCCACGCGGCCAGACCCAACTCGAGGAGCAAGCTCAGGAGAGCCAGCCCCAACGGCCACCGATACAGCTCCGTGAACTGCACGTACGTCTTGGTCTGCACGGGCACGCGCTCCATCTCGTCGATCTGCTGATAGATGCGGCGCAGCGCCGCCGCGTCGCGGGCGCGAAAGTACTTTCCGCCGGTGATGTTGGCGACGTCGGTGAGCAGGGCTTCATCGATCTCCACCGGCCGATTCTCGTAGCGCAGCCCGAAGAGCCCGCGCCCCACCGGCACCGGCGCCATTCCCTCGGTGCCTACGCCAATGGTGTAGATCTTGATCCCGAACGCAGCCGCGGCGCGTGCGGCCGTGCGCGGATCGATCGAGCCGCGATTGTTCACGCCGTCGGTGAGCAGGATCATGACGCGCGACCGGCCCGGCGCTTCACGCAGCCGGTTGGCGGCCGTGGCGATCGCCGTACCGATGGCTGTGCCGTCCTCGAGCTGGCCCGCCTGGAGGTTGTCCACCGCCGCGTTCACCACCTCGTAATCGGTGGTGAGCGGGACCTGCGTGAGTGCTTCCGCCGCGAACGCGACGATGCCGATCCGGTCGCTCGTGCGCTCGGCGATGAACTGCTTGACCGTCCGCTTGGCGACCTCCAGCCGATTGTCGGGCTGGAAGTCCTGCGACAGCATGGAACTCGACAGGTCGATGGCGATGACGATGTTGATCCCCTCGCTGGTCACGTTTTCTGCCCGAGCGCCGGCACGGGGCCGGGCCAGCGCCAATACCGCCAGCAGGAGCATGAGGTTGCGCAACCCGACGAGCAACCGCGTCCAGCGGCGGTGGCGGCCGGCCACCGCCGCCAGCACGCCCACCCGTGAGAAGACTATCCCACTTTGCTTATGGTGCCGGCGCCACCACCACCAGGCCGGCAGGGCCACGAGCAGGAGGAGGGCCAGCGGCGTCGCCAGTTCGATGTGCCACGCGGGCATCAGGCAGCCTCCGTCGCGGGAGGCGGGGTGGATGCCACGTGTTCGTGGGCCACGATCGCCCGCGCTTCCTCGCCCAGCGCCAGCGCCTGATCGGTGGTGAGCGTGCGCCGGGCGAACTTCACCAGATCGGCTTCTCGCAGGAGGCGGGCCAGTCGGTCGGCGGGCACCGTGGTCGCGTCGCGGAGCTCGGGCAGCAGTTCGTCGGTGGTGAGCGAGAGCTGGGCCAGCGGGAATCGCGACGCGAGGTAGTCGCGCAGCACCTCGACCATGAGCGTCACGTAGCGGCCCCGCTCTCCGGCCTCGACGAGCGCCAGGGCGGCGACCCGGGAGAACTCCCGCTGGGCGCGCTCGAACGGCGGCACGATGCTGGGGCCAGCGGCGACGGTCCGGCGGTGGCGCCGGCTGAGCCAGATCAGGAACGCGATCAGCGCCACCACCGCCAGGATCCACCACGGAATGGGCCATCCGACGAGCAGATCGCGGGCGGGTCTCGGCACGCGCTGCGCCGAGTCGGCGGGCAGCACGCTCCGCACGAACACCGTGGGTCCGACGAGCGAGAGGCCTTCCACCGCGTTGCCCGACCGAACCATCACGTCGGAAAGCGCGATCGGGAGCGTGCCCACGTCCCACGCAGCCAGCCGGTAAGTGGCCGTCCGCACCACCGCCTCGGAGTCCCGCTCGTCGCGCAACACCTTGAGATCGAGCGCCTGGACCGTGGCTGCGGAGTCGGGGCCGTCGGGAAACGCGATGGCGGCTCCGAGCGGCGCCTGCACCCGCACCTCGACGGTGAATGGCTGGCCGACGGTGACCGTGTCCGGGTGCACGGTCACGGCCGCGGCCGCCGCGATGGGCGTCTGTCCCCCCGCGGCGAGCAGTGGCAGGCCCAGCAGCAGCACGATCGCCGGGGCGCGCACGCTACCGCCTCCGGGCGCGCGTCTCGCGCGCCCGGAAGAACTTGAGCAACGGCTCGATGATGGGGGACTCGGTGTGGATGGGCACCTCGTCGATGGCCAGCCGCCGGAGGAGCCGCCGCCGCCGTTCGCGCTCGGCGCGCACCTGGTCCCCGTAGGCGGCGCGAAGCGCCGGGTCGCTCGTGTTCACATCGATCGTCTCCCCCGTTTCGGGATCGACCAGCCGGGCGAGTCCGACGTCGGGCAGCACCACCTCGGCAGGATCCTCGACCGTCACGGCCACCACGTCGTGGCGCTGGGCGAGCAGCTTGAGCGGCCGCTCGACGTCGGCGCCGAGGAAGTCGGACACGACGAACACCACCGCGGTGTGGGCCAGCATCTTGGTGAGATAGTCCAGGGCCCCCGAGAGATCGGTGCCGCGCCCCACGGGCTGGAACACGAGCAGGTCGCGGAGCACGCGCAGGGCGTGGCGGCGGCCCTTGCGGGGCGGCACGACGTGCTCCACGCGATCGGTAAAGAACAGCGTGCCCACACGGTCGTTGTTGCGGATGGCCGACATGGCGAGCACCGCCGCCAACTCCACCGCCACCTCGCTCTTGAACCGGCGGCGCGTGCCGAACCGCTCCGACCCCGACAGGTCGACGGCGAGCATGACGGTCAACTCGCGCTCTTCGATATAGCGTTTTACATATGGGCGCCGCATGCGCGCGGTCACGTTCCAATCGATGTTCCGCACCTCGTCGCCGGCTTGGTATTCGCGCACTTCGGAGAATTCCATGCCCTGCCCCTTGAACACCGACCGGTATTCCCCTGCGAACAGGGAGTTGACCAGGCCTCGCGTGCGCAACTCGATCAGCCGGACCTGTCGCAGCACGTCCGGCGGAACGAGCGCCGTGCGCGGGCCGACGGTGGTCACGGACTCTCGATGGCGGCGAGCACCCGGCGAACGATCTCGTCGGGCGTGATCTCTTCGGCTTCGGCCTCGTACGTGGTGAGCACCCGGTGGCGGAGCACGTCGGGGCCGATCGCCTTCACGTCGTCGGGCGTGACGAATGCCCGTCCGCGCAGGAAGGCGTGGGCCCGCGACGCCTGGGCGAGCGCGATCGTGGCGCGGGGGCTGGCCCCGAACTCGATCAGCGGCGCGAGGTCGGGCAACCCCGCCGCGGCCGGCTCGCGCGTCGCGTGTACGATGTCCACGATGTAGTCCACGATGCGGTCGTCCATGTAGAGTTCGGCGATCCGCCGCCGGGCCTCGAGAATCGCCTGCGGGCTGGCCACCTGCTCCACGGCAATCGGCACGCCGCCGGCCATGCGGCGCATGATCTCCTTCTCCTCGTCGCGGCTCGGATAGCCCACCCGCAGCTTGAGCATGAACCGGTCCACCTGTGCCTCGGGCAGCGGGTACGTGCCCTCCTGCTCGATGGGATTCTGCGTGGCCAGCACGAGGAACGGCTCGTCGAGCGTGTACGTGGTGCCGCCGATCGTCACCTGCTTTTCCTGCATCGCTTCGAGCAGCGCGGCCTGCACCTTGGCCGGGGCGCGGTTGATCTCGTCGGCCAGAATGATGTTGGCAAAGATCGGCCCCTTCTTGACCACGAACTGCCCGGACCCCTGCTCGTAGACCTGGGTGCCGAGGACGTCGGCGGGAAGCAGGTCGGGGGTGAACTGGATGCGCTGGAACGTGGTGGCGATCGTCTCGGCGAGCGTCCGGACGGTGAGCGTCTTGGCCAGCCCGGGCACCCCTTCGAGCAGCACATGCCCGCCCGTGAGCAGGCTGATCAGGAGCCGTTCCACCATGTAGTCCTGACCAACGACGCGACGCGCGACCTGCGCCGTGACCTCGTGGACGAGGCGCGAGTCCGCCGACGATGTGTGCTGTGATTCCACGACCGCTCCAGCGAGGGTTGAAGGTTGGCGCACGAAGGCAGCGTGATGTACCCCGCCCCCGAGCGGCGGTTCGCCTGCCTCAGCCTGGGCTGCCTGACGCGCAGGCGTCAATGGCGCTCACTTCCGCAGGAGTGAGCGCGCGGGCCTGCCCGCTGGGCAGAGTGCCCAGCGCGATCGGGCCGTACCGGATTCGCACCAGGCGCTCCACGGTGAGCCCGAGGGCCTGGCAGAGGCGGCGCACCTCGTGTTTTCGCCCTTCCGCAATCGTGACCTCGAACTCCCATTGCCCGGAGGATAACCGCCGCACCGCCACGTCGCGTAGGCGCACCGGACCGTCTTCCAGTTCAACCCCCTGCCGCGCCGCCCGCGCCGCGGCGGGGGCGTCACCTCTCACCGTGGCCACGTACGTGCGCTCGATCTCACGGCTTGGATGCGTGAGCGCGTGCGCGGCCGCTCCATCCGTGGTCATGAGGAGCGCGCCTTCCGTGAGGTAGTCGAGCCGACCCACGTACACGAGCCCGGGCACGGCGGTCACGAGGTCGAAGACCGTGCGGCGGCCCGCCGGGTCGGATCGCGTCGTCATGACCCCGGCGGGCTTGTGGAGGAGGATCCACGTCGTGGCCGGCGGCGCGGAGACGGGGCGTCCGTCGACGAGGATCCGGTCGTGCTCGGCATCCACGCTCTGCCCGATGCGCGCCACGTCGCCGTTGACGGTCACCCGCCCGGCAGCGATCAACTCTTCCGCGC
This sequence comes from Gemmatimonadaceae bacterium, assembly GCA_035533015.1. Lineage (NCBI taxonomy): Bacteria > Pseudomonadati > Gemmatimonadota > Gemmatimonadia > Gemmatimonadales > Gemmatimonadaceae > Gemmatimonadaceae bacterium. The sequence continues at coordinate 52,875 of DATLUQ010000058.1, forward strand.
GCCGTCGCGACGCGACCCCCGCGCGCGCCAGCGCGCGTTGGATGCGCATCGGGACGCTCATTCCACGGGCGTCGGCTCGCCCCGCAGGGCGATGGCCAACTCGTCGGCCCGCGGCAGTTCCTGGAGGTGCCGGAGCGCGAAGTGCTCCAGAAAGAGCGGGGTCGTGCCGTACAGCAGGGGGCGGCCCAGCGCCTCCGCGCGCCCGACGACGTCCACCAGCCCGCGCTCGTGCAGCGACTTGAGCACCCCGCCCACGTTCACGCCGCGAATCTGCTCGATTTCGGCCCGGCCGATCGGCTGCCGGTATGCGACGATGGCCAGCGTCTCGAGCGCGGCCGAGGACAGCCGCTGCGGACGCGCCGCGAGCTGGGCGCGCTCGATGGCCTCCGTGTATTCGGCGCGGGTGAGGATCTGCCAACCTCCGCCGAGTTCAAGCAGTTCGACGCCGTGGCCGTCCACGTTGTAATGCTCACGCAGTTCCTCGAGCGCGGCCGTGATGGCCGCCAGCGGAGCTTCGCGGTCCAACCCGGCCAGTTCGGCGAGCGCGATCGGGCGGGCGCTGGCGAACAGCGCGGCTTCAAGCAGCTTCGCCAGCGGCGTCACGCTCGATCTCCACGTTTGCGAATGGTTGCGGTTGATGCACGCGCAGTTCGCCCACCTTGGCCAGTTCGAGCAGGCCGAGGAGGGTCGACAGCACGAACGACGGCGCGGCGTCCCGTGTCACGATCTCCGTCCACCGAATGCGCGCCCGCAAACCGAGCAGCGCCCGGATCACGGCAACGGCGCCCGGCACGTCGAGCGGGCGCGAGACGACGTCGTGGATGGCGGGCCGCCGGGCCGCGCGCAGCACGCGGTCCACGGCGGCGAGCAGTTCGCTGAGCGACATGGCGAGTGGCGCAGGTGGGGGCGGCGCGTCCGGCGGCGTGAACGCACGAGCGAACTGATTGCGGCGCTCCTCACCGCGGCGCTCGAGCAGGTCGACCACTTCCCGCATCTGCTGGTATTCGAGCAGGCGGCGCACCAACTCGGCGCGCGGGTCCTCCCAGGTTTCGGCGTCGCTCCGGGGCAGGAGCATCTGGGCTTTGATGCGCAGCAGCCGCGCCGCCATCTCGAGATAATCGGCGGCGTCGTTGAGGTCGAGCGTCCGGATGCGGAGCAGGAACTGCTCGGCGATGCGCGCGATCGGAATGTCGTAGATATCCACCTGCTCCTCGCGAATCAATGAGAGGAGCAGGTCGAGCGGGCCCGAGAACGAGGTGAGCTCCACGACGAACGCCGGGTCGCCCCGGTCGCCATCGAGGTGCAGCTGGTCGGAGTGCGTCACGGCGCCCACTGTTGCGCCTTGGTCATCACGAACGGATTCACGGCCTGCATGAGCAAATCCGTGGCGTGGACGGCCGGCTGCATCCACGCCATGAGCAGCGGGCCGCCGAAGTAGAGCAGCACCACGAGCACGATGATGCCGTACCGCGACAACGCCTCGTACCGTACGGCCCACGACACCGGGAGCAGGTACTTCATCACGTGCGAGCCGTCGAGCGGCGGGATCGGAATGAGGTTGAAAGCGATGAGGATGAGGTTGAGCCAGATCCCGTAGCTCAGCATCACCTGCAGAATGGCCACCGTGGTCTGGGCCGGCGTGATCAGCCGGCCGATGAGGCCAAGCAGCACGATCGCCAGCGCGCATCCGATCGCGAGGGCCAGGTTGGCCGTGACACCGGCCAGCGACACGATGATATCACCGCGTTTGAAGTTCCGGTAATTTCGCGGATTCACCGGCACCGGCTTCGCCCCGCCCAGAACCATCTGGCCATGCGTCGCGATGAGCAACACGGCGGGCAGCAGCAGCGTCATGAAAGGGTCGATGTGCTTGACCGGATTCCAGGTCAGGCGCCCGAGCTGATAGGCGGTGGGATCCCCCTGGCGCAGCGCGGCGTAGCCGTGCGCGTACTCGTGCGCGATCACGGAAAACAGCAGGACCGGCGCGACGAAGAGGATGGTCTGGAATGTATTCAACGGTGGGGTGGAAGCGCGGGGCGAGGCGGCGGCTTGGACAGGGCCGACGCGGGTAAGGTAGTGGGCCTGGCAAAGGGTGTCAAAGTGCTGTGATATCACGACATCGGCGTCATCCACGCGCTTGACATCCCCCAGGGGCCCGCCTAGGTTGCTGCGTTCGCGCCACCGCGCGAAATCACAGGCAAATCTCGGAGAATTTCGTGCCAAAAATCGCATCCGCGAAAAAGAACATGCGGAAGTCCAGGGCCGCCACAGTGCGCAACCGCGCGCAGCGCGCGACGCTCAGGACCGCGCTGAAGAAGGCCAAGGCACCCGGCGCGTCGCAGGCTGACAAGATCACGGCTGCGAAGTTGGCCGACCGGGCCGCCCGAAAGGGGTTGCTCCATCGGAACGCTGCAGGGCGCCACAAGAGCCAGATCGCGCGCGCCAAGTAAACGGCGCCGCTCCCGTTTCGCGCGAAGGGCCGCGACGACGTCGCGGCCCTTTTTCGCACCCAGTCGTCTCACGGGCTCCGTCACAGCGCGGCCAATTCGGCCCCGCATCGCTCGCAGTACCACTCCGTGGGATAGTTCATCGCTCCACATTCAGCGCACTTGAGCGTTTTGGGCTGTTCCACTGCGCCCGAGGGACGGAGGACGATCGGCTGGTTGCCGGTGACGTTTGCGGCATACGGCCGTTCGCCACGCCGGTCGGGTTCGGCAGCCTTGCCTACCAGCCCCAACGTCGGGTCGGCCGCGTCAGCGGAGCGGATGAAGCCCCCATCCTGAGGCGCCCGAGGGATCCCCGAGGCAAGCGATTCGGCCAGCGTATCGCTCTGGTCCTGCGTGATCTGCGGCCCGGTCGGATTGGCCGGCTTGGGCGACGATTTCACCGGCGTCTGCGACGAGCGCGGCGACACGACCGACTTGAGGAAGGCGAGTTCGTCGAACGAGGCCTGCTCGGGCGTCCGGTTCGCAGCCGCGGACGGCGGCCCCGCGTGCGCTTCAGTTTCGAGCGGCCGGCCGGCAGGCGCCGGATGGGGCTGAGCCGGCGGCTCCGGCCGCCGCGGGGCGGGCTCAGGTTCGGCGGCCGCCGGCGATGCACCCATCGCCGCACCCAACAATTCGTGGACGCGATTCAGGTCGGCGCCGGCCACGGCCTGCTCGGCCGCGATCGCCGCGAGGGCGTCGTCGGCTTCCTTTGCCGTGGCGTCCCATTCGTCGGGCGACAGTTCACCCACGTGGGCACGCAGTTCGGCCTCGGCCCGGGCATCGCGCCGCGCGTTCTCCCGCTCGGCCAGTTCGGCGAGCTGTGTGGTGTAACGTTCCGCCTGCGCCTCCAACTCGGCGGCGTGCGTCTTGAGCTCGTCCACCACGCCGGCCAGCCGGGTCTCGTAGTCGTGCCGCACGCGATCGTAGACGTTGGGCGGCGTCGTGTCGCGTCGCGACTCGAGCGTGGCGAGCCAAGTCTCGAACTTGGCCCGCTCCTCCATGAGCGCCGTCACGATGTCGAGCGAAGAATTGGGAAGCTTCTTGGTCATTCGGTGTCCCGCGCGGCTTTGGCGGCGGCGCGCAGTTCGGCTGCATGCGCGTCGCTCAACGTGCGGATCCGCCCCACCTGGCGCGCAGCGAGCAGGATGCGCGCCGCGTGCTCCAGGCTTTCCATGCGCTGGTGCGCAATGGTGAGGGTTGGACCGACGGTGGTTGCGCCGTGATTGGCCATGATAAACGCGTCGTGATGCGGTAGGAAGGGTTCGAACAGGTCGGCGAGCTGCTCGCCGCCCGGTGTGGCGTACGGAATGAGAGGCACTCCGCCCATCTGGAGCACGACCTCGGGAAGCACGGGCGCCATGAAATCCTCGCCCGCCACCCCGAAAGCCGTCGCCGTTGGTGGATGCGCGTGGACCACAGCACGCACGTCGGACCGCAGGCGGTAGATGCGCATATGCATCCTTATCTCTGACGACGCAGGATGGTTCCCGGAAACGAGATGCCCGTCGGGGTCCACCACCACCAGGTCCTCGGCCCGTAGCTCCGCCTTGGACATCCCGGCCGGGGTGACCAGTAGGTTCCCATTGTCCAACCGGACGGAGACGTTGCCGTCCGGGCCCGCGATCAGCCCGCGGGCGTCCAGCCGACGGCAGACGCGGACGACCTCAGCGCGAAGCGCGGGCTCGCCGGCCACCCTTCACCCCGCAATCCGGTGAATCACGCGCCCGTCGACCAGCGTGTAGTGGACCCGGCCGGTGAGGGTCATACCGGCATACGGCGAGTTCCTCCCTTTGGACCGGAACTTGGCCGGGTCGACCGTCCACTCCGCCACGGGATCGAACACCGTGACGTCGGCCGGGCTGCCGCGGCGGAGCGTGCCACCCGGCAGGTGGAAGATGCGCGCCGGTGCCACGGCCATCCGGTCGATGAGCAGGGGCACGTCGATGATGCCGGGCTTCACCAGCCAAGTGACGTTGACGGCGAACGCCGTCTCCAACCCGACGATACCGTTGGGGGCATCGGCGAACTCACGTTCCTTCTCGTCGTAGTGGTGGGGGGCGTGGTCGGTCGCGATGACGTCGATCGTGCCATCGCGCACCGCGTCGCGTAGCGCCTCGACGTCGTCGGCCGTGCGCAGCGGCGGATTCATCTTGGCATTCGTGTTGTACGCCCCGACGGCCTCCTCGGTGAGCGAGATGTGGTGCGGGCACACCTCGGCCGTGACGTTGATGTGGCGCTCCTTCCCCCACCGGATGAGGTCCACCGACCCGCGGGTGCTCATGTGGCACAGATGGATATGGCCGCCGGTGCGGCGGGCCAGCAGAATGTCGCGGATGGCCATGATTTCCTCGGCCTCCGAAGGGATGCCCTTGAGCCCGAGCTTCGCGCTCATGAGTCCTTCGTTCATCGCGCCGCCCTGGGCGAGCGTCGGCTCCTCGCAGTGGTCAGCCACCGGGATGCCGAAGTTGCGGGCGTACTCGAGCGCGGTGCGCATCAGGTGCGCGCTCACCACGGGTTTGCCGTCGTCGCTCACCGCCACCGCGCCGGCGCCCACCATCTCTCCGAACTCGGCGAGCGAGATCCCCTTCTGGCCCACCGAGATGGCGCCGATCGGGTAGACGCGGGCCGCGTCGGCCCGCTGGGACTGGCGAACGATGAACCCGACCGCCGCCTGGTTATCGGTCACCGGATCGGTGTTGGGCATGGCGCAGACGGCGGTGAATCCGCCGACGGCCGCCGCCCGGGCGCCAGTGGTGATCGTCTCCACGTCCTCGCGGCCCGGCTCGCGCAGGTGGCAGTGCACGTCGATGAATCCAGGAGCGACGACCAGTCCAGCGCAGTCCACGATCTCCGCCGAGGGGGCGCCCTCGGCCACCCTCGGCCCAACCTCGGCGATGGTGCCGTCGGCGATCAGCACATCGGCCGTGGCGTCGAGCCGCTGCGACGGATCCACCACGCGGCCACCGCGCAGCAATATCAGTTTACTCATCGGCCGCCCCCGTGCTTGGCGGCTTCGGCCAGCTCCGGGCGACCGCCCGACAGCAGGTAGAGCACGGCCATGCGGACGGCCACGCCGTTGGTCACCTGATTGAGAATCACGCTGAACGGCCCGTCCGCCACGTCGGAGTCGATCTCGACGCCGCGGTTCATGGGGCCGGGGTGGAGGATGAGGATGTCGCGGCCCGCACGCTCCAGCCGCTCGCGCGACACGCCGAACACGCGATTGTACTCGCGCAGCGAGGGGATGTACCCCGCCGTCATGCGCTCGAGCTGCAAGCGAAGGATGTTGAGCGCGTCGGCCCAGCCGATGGCGTCCTCGATGTGATCGAAGATCGTCACGCCCATTTCGTCGATCGCGTTGGGCAGCAGCGACCGCGGGCCGCACACTGCCACTTGGGCGCCCATCTTCGTGAGCCCCCAGATGTTCGACCGCGCGACCCGCGAGTGCAGGACGTCGCCGCAAATGCAGACCTTGAGCCCCTCGAGCTTCTTGAAGTGGTCGCGGAGGGTGAGCAGGTCGAGCAGCCCCTGCGTGGGGTGCTCATGCGTACCGTCGCCGGCATTGATCACGTTGGACTCGATGCGGTCGGCCAGGAACTGGGCGGCCCCAGAAGCCCCGTGGCGGATGACCACCATGTCGATGCGCATCGCCTCGAGGTTCCGCGCCGTGTCGACCAGCGTCTCCCCCTTGGAGACGCTCGATCCCGAGGCCGCCACGTTCACCGTATCGGCCGACAACCGCTTCTCCGCGAATTCAAACGACACGCGCGTACGGGTGGAGGCTTCGAAAAACAGATTGACGATCGTGGCGCCGCGCAGCGTGGGCACTTTCTTGATCGCACGCTCACTGATCTCCTTGAACGGTTCGGCCGTGTCGAGGATCAATGCGATTTGTTCGCCGGTGAGCGGCTCGAGCCCGAGAAGGTCCTTCCCGAGCGGCCCGGTCATGTGCCGGCTTCCGGCCGGATCTGCACGACGGCATCGCGGCCATCGAGTTCGGTCACCATCACGTCAATGCGCCCGCCGGGCGCGACGTCGAGCGTCTTCCCGACGACATCGGCGTGGATCGGCAGCTCGCGGCCGCCCCGGTCGATGAGCACCGCAAGGGCGATGCGCTTGGGCCGCCCGAAGTCGGCCAACTCGTCGAGCGCCGCGCGCACCGTGCGCCCGGTGTACAGCACATCGTCCACGATCACCACGTGTTTGCCATCGATGTCCCACGGAATGTCGGTCGGCCCGACCACGGGTCGGGGCCCCACCGTCTGCAGGTCGTCGCGGTACAGCGTGATGTCGAGCGCGCCCTGCGGGACCGTGACGTGCTCGCGTTCGGCGATCATCGATACGATTCGCGCCGCGAGTTGAACTCCGCGGCGCTGAATACCAACGATGAGCAGATCGTCCGTGCCATCGTTCAACTCGACGATTTCGTCGGCCATTCGACGGAGGGTTCGTTGGAGCGATCGCGCGTCGAGAATGGTGAGAGGGGAGGCGGGCATCGCCACCCAATATGGCGAATCGCCGCGAGAAAATGAAGCGCGGGGGAACATCAAGGGGCCGGACAGGGTTGTTCTGTTGGCACCACTCACTCAGCTTTCTATACATGCGCTGCCGTTACTTGCCGTTCTTCGTCTTCGCCCTGACCGTGCCCGCGGTGATGCAGGCCCAGGCCGCCGGTCCACCCGTCCACGCCGATTCGACCGGCCCGGGGGCGCCCCAACATTGGCCCTTCTCCGTCGGGGAGAAGATGATTTTTCAGGGCAAGTTCGGGTTCCTGCCCGTAGGCCGGGCCGAGGTCGTGCTCGAGGACCGCGACACGGTGCGCGGCCACGAAACCTACCGGGTGCGGTTCTCCGTCAACGGCGGCCCGTCGTGGTTCGGAGTGCACGACAACTATACCAGTTGGTTCGATGATCAGACGCTGGTTTCGTATCGCTACCACCAGGACATCCACGAAGGGCGATACAAGCGCAACACGATGTACGACATCTTCCCAAGTCAGGGAGTCTATACCAAGAACGGCACGGACACGAGCATCACCGTCCCGGCTCCCCTCGACGACCAATCGTTCATCTACTTCGTGCGCACTCTGCCCCTCGCGGTTGGCCAGCACTACGAGTGGAACCGGTACTTCGTGGCCGACAAGAATCCGGTGATCGTGGATGTCGAACGGCGAGAGGAAGTCGAAGTGCCGGCAGGCAAGTTCATGTGCCTGGTGCTCAAGCCCACCATCAAGACTTCGGCGCTGTTCAGTCAAGGCGGCCACGCGGAGATCTGGATCAGCGACGACGACCGCCGGCTGATCGTGCAGATGAAGTCGGGTCTTCCTTTCGGATCGCTCAACCTCTACCTGCAGAGCTTCACCGAGGGCACCGGAAAGCCGACCACCACGGACCCCGGCAAAGCCAAGCCGTAACTCCGCGGCTCACCTGTTCCGGGCGAAGCCTACGGATGGGGTGGGATTCGAACCCACGGTACGCTTTTGACGTACACACACTTTCCAGGCGTGCGCCTTAAACCACTCGGCCACCCATCCAGGAAACGGCGCGCCGGCAGACCTGGGACTGCGGCAGCGCGCCGAGTATTTCGAGCAGCGGACAGGGTGAGATTCGAACTCACGATACCGTTGCCGGTATGCCGGTTTTCGAGACCGGTGCCTTCAGCCACTCGGCCACCTGTCCAAGAGCCTCGAAAAGTAGACCGCAAGTCGCGATGTGTCAACGCGATGCGCCGCGGAATCTACGGCGAGGAGGATCCATCACGCCGGGCCGCGAAGAACTCCCTGAGCATCGCGCCGCACGCGAATTCCTCCACCCCGGCGCGCACCGCCACATGATGGTTCAGCTTGGGATGCCGTACGAGGTCGCCCACAGACCCCACCATGCCGGCTTTCTCATCCCACGCTCCGAACACCAGCCGATCGATGCGCGCCAGCACGAGCGCACCGGCGCACATCGCGCACGGCTCGAGTGTGACGTACAGGGTACAGTCGATCAGCCGCCAGTCGCCGAGGGCCTGGGCGGCCTGGCGAATGGCAAGCACCTCGGCATGCGCCGTCGGATCCTGATCGCGCACCGTGCGATTGCCGGCGCGCGCCACAACCACGCCGCGGCGCACGATCACCGCCCCGACGGGAACGTCGCCCGCTTCGGCGGCCGCCCGCGCCTCGGCCACCGCCTCGTTCATCCAGGATTCGTCCGCTCCCGGCGCGGGGCCGGGCACGCGAGGCGCGTCCGAGTTCACGCGGTCGCGGCGGCCGCGACGACCGGGTGACCGCGCTCGAACGCGATACCGCCGTCGGCTCCCAGCGTGACTACAACCAGATCACCCTCCGCGAACTTGTCTTCGAGCACGGCCATGGCCAGGGGATTCTGCACCAGGCGCTGGATGGCGCGCTTGAGGGGGCGCGCACCGAAGGCCGGGTCGTACCCCTCTTCGGCCAGCAGGCGCTTGGCCTCGGGCGTCACTTCCAGTGTGAGTTTGCGATCGGCGAGGAGCTTTTCGAGGTGGGCCAACTGCAGGTCGACGATGCGCACGATCTGCTCGCGGCCCAGCGGCCGGAACACGACCACATCGTCCACGCGGTTGAGAAACTCGGGGCGGAAGTGCTGCCGTAGCGCCTGGGTCACCTCGCGCTCGGTCTCCGCCCAGTCACCGCCGGTGTGCTCCAGGATGTAATGGCTGCCGATGTTGGACGTCATGATGATCACGGAGTTGCGGAAGTCCACCGTGCGACCCTGCGAATCGGTGAGCCGCCCATCATCGAGGATCTGCAGCAGGATGTTGAAGACGTCGGGATGCGCCTTCTCGATCTCGTCGAACAGGATCACCGAATACGGGCGGCGGCGTACGGCTTCGGTGAGCTGGCCGCCCTCCTCGTACCCCACGTACCCCGGCGGCGCCCCGATGAGCCGCGCCACGGCGTGCTTCTCCATGTACTCGGACATATCGATGCGCACCATCGCGCGCTCGTCGTCGAACAGGAACTCGGCCAGTGCGCGGGCGGTTTCCGTCTTGCCCACGCCGGTGGGACCGAGGAAGATGAACGAGCCGATGGGCCGGTTGGGGTCCTGCAGGCCCGCGCGCGAGCGCCGCACCGCATTGGCCACAGCCTGCACGGCTTCGTCCTGCCCCACGACGCGCTCGGCCAGTTCGTGGTCGAGCTTGGTGAGGCGTTCACGTTCGCTCTCGAGCATGCGCGAAACCGGGATTCCGGTCCAGCGCGCCACGACTTCGGCGATATCGTCGGCCGTCACCTCTTCCTTGAGAAACTGCGGGCGCCCGCCCTGGCTGGCGAGCTTGCCCTCGGCGTCCTTCATGTTGCGTTCGAGTTCGGGAATGCGGCCGTACGTCAGCTCCGCGGCTTTCGTGAGATCGCCGGCGCGCGTGGCCTGCTCGGCGGCCGTGCGCGTCTGTTCGATCTCCTGCTTGATCTTTCCCACGTTGCCGAGCGTCGCCTTCTCCTGCTGCCACTGGGCCTTCATGCCCGAACTCTTCTCCTGTAGATCGGCCAGCTCCCGCTCGATCGCCTCGCGGCGCTCGACGGACGCCTTGTCTTTCTCCTTCTTGAGCGCGGTCCGCTCGATCTGGAGCTGCACGATGCGCCGCTCGACCTCATCGATTTCCTGGGGCATCGAGTCGATCTCGATGCGCAGGCGCGACGCGGCCTCGTCCACGAGGTCGATGGCCTTGTCGGGGAGAAAGCGGTCGCCGATGTAGCGATGGGAGAGCGTGGCGGCGGCGATGACCGCGCCATCGGTGATGCGTACGCCGTGGTGCGCCTCGTAGCGCTCCTTGAGCCCACGCAGGATGGCGATCGTGTTCTCGACACTCGGTTCGCCCACGTACACCGGCTGGAAGCGCCGTTCGAGCGCCGCATCCTTTTCCACGTGCTGGCGGTATTCGTCGAGCGTCGTCGCGCCCACCACGCGCAGTTCGCCGCGGGCGAGCATGGGTTTGAGCATGTTGCCGGCGTCCATCGAGCCCTCGGCTTTGCCGGCCCCGACGAGGTTGTGTAGCTCGTCGATGAACACGACGAACTGCCCTTCGCTCTCCGTGAGTTCCTTGAGCACGGCTTTGAGCCGCTCTTCGAATTCACCGCGGAACTTGGCGCCGGCGATGAGCGCGCCGAGGTCCAGCGCCACGAGCCGCTTGTTCTTGAGTCCCTCGGGCACGTCGCCGTTCACGATCCGTTGCGCCAGGCCTTCGACGATCGCCGTCTTGCCCACGCCCGGTTCGCCGATCAGCACGGGGTTGTTCTTGGTGCGGCGCGACAGGACCTGGATGACGCGGCGGATCTCCTCGTCGCGGCCAATGACCGGATCGAGCTTGCCGCGACGCGCCGCGTCGGTAAGATCGCGTGTGTAGCGCTGCAACGCCTGATACTGGTTCTCCGGACTCTGGTCGGTCACGCGGTGCGTGCCGCGCACCGCGGCCAGCGCCGCGAGCAGTGCGGCTCGCGTGGCACCGGCGGCATTGAGAATGCGCTTGCTCTCGGTACTCTTGGCGTCGGAGAGCGCCACCAGCAGATGCTCGGTGGACACGTATTCGTCGCCGAGCGCCTTGGCTTCGTCCTCCGCCTTGTCGAACACGCTGCTCAACTCGCGCGACACGTTGGGCTGCGCGTCGCTCTGCTTGGGCAGGCGGCCGATCTCCTGCGCGGCCTGTTCGCGGATGGCGGTCACGTTGGCGCCGAGTTTCTGCAGGACGGGCACCACGATTCCCTCATCCTGTGCGAGCAGCGCGATGAGAACGTGCAGATCATACACCACCGGATTGCCCGCCCGTCGCGCATCGGCAACGGCGCTGTTCAATGCTTCGGCGGCTTTGACGGTCAGTCTATCTGGATTGATCATGGCGTGGCGTTCTCCGATGGGGCACCCACATGGCGTGCCACCGAAATCTGATCGCAATCCCGGTGCCGGGTGAACCCGCCATAGAGGCGGGATTTCCCGGGGGGCGTCCGCCAGAGTCGCCGATAGCTGCCGACAGGGCGGACCGCCACGGGCAGAGCCGGCCCGGAATGCAGAAGCGCCCCGGCAGCCGCCGGGGCGCTTCCAAAAACAGAATCGAACTGCAGGACTCATTTCGCGACGAACATCTTCCTCACGAGACGGTCCCCATCAATCACGAGCTCATAGACGTACAGGCCGGACGGGACTTCCGTGTTCGTGTTCATGATCTTCCCGTCCCAGTACGCCGTGTACGCCCCGCAAGTCAACGTCAAGTTGGCCACGGGTCGGCCCACGGCAGCACTGGCGCCAGACGCGGACGAGCCCCCCTGCAGGACCGGCACAGCCACCTGCTGCGCCAGAATGTTGTAGATCCTGAGGGAAACCACGTGTGGCTTGCCACCATCCGAGCATGTCGAGTCGCCGATCATGAACGGGATGGTGGTTTCCGGATTAAAGGGATTTGGGTAGTTCTGCCCCAGACCCCCAGCCTTGCGCCCTCGGGGCACGCCTGACGACTGCTGCCCCGCCGCATACTTTGGCGTGAACGCACAAAGGGCGAGCACGAGCGCAAGTGCTGCCCAGCGGTTCAACATGTGTACTCCGAGCTAACGAGACAGGATGTTCTTCAAGACTCCTGAAAGGGTGGATGACACTCCGGCACTACATCTTAAATAGTAGGTCCCCGTAGCTGAGGTGTCAAGAATTCGCAACCGTGGAACGATTGAAACGACAGAAAGTTACGCTCCTGGCTCTCGCCCGATCCACACCCGCCCCTCCCCGCGCCTCATCGTGAGCCCCGATCGGTCGCAGTATTCCAACAGCGGGATCACGTACTTGCGGCTCAGCCCCAAGGTCTGACGCAACTCGCTGGGCGCAATGTCGCGCCCCCCTGCAAAGGCGGCGCTGACCTTGTCCAGAATCTGGTTTAATGGTGCAGTCGCATAGTACCTATTTGCTTCGACTTGGACCACAAGCTGTTGTCCGGCCGCAATGCGCAGCATCTCCTCGGTCCCAGGTCCGAACTCGACCGTCAATTCCTCCACCGAGGCCGGTTCCCAACCCTGCACCGCGAGCCGGCTAAGGATATTGGTCAGCGTTACCTGCTGAGCCGGCGCGAGCGAGGGGCGCCACCCCCGCCGACGGACCTCGCCGCCCTCGGTCTCGATCTCGCCAGCTTCGGTCCCCCGCCGGACAAGCAGTTCGACGAACTCGGCGGGCACCAGCAGCCTCGTCCGAAGCTCCTGGAGCGATGCGCCGGGAGCGAGCGGATGCGCCAGGTGGTACGCGTCCAGAAACCCAAGCAGCCGCCTCCCGTCAGCGTCCACCGCATGGGACGCCACGAGCCTTTCGCTCCGTGGCGCGCTGACCGCCGCAGCACCGGCAATCGCCCGTTCGATGTCGCCGGCACCACCCCCTAGGCGTACCCGAAGCGATCCCGCGGGCACGCCTCGCGGACCGGCTTCGCGCAGCAACCAGCGCAGGCGCGCCGCCACGTCCACCTTCGCGGCGTCGAATGGCTTTCCGCGGCGAGGGGCCTGCGCGTCGGTCACGACGCCGCCACCGATCGTAGCCAGCGGCGATGCCGTTCGTAGCACGAACCGGTCGCCCCCCCTGGCCACGACTGGCGCATCGAGCACGAGGCGCACGGGACGCGTCTCTCCGGGTGCCAGGGCGCCGCCGGCAGAGACCACCCGCGCCCCGACCTCCGTCGTGCCGAGGTGAAATCGCACGGCCGTTCGTGGCCCGAGCGATCGAGGAGCGACGGCGAGGAGCGTGGCGTCGGCACGCAGGGCGAGCGTGGGCTCCCACGCCGCATCGGCCACGAGGACATCGCCGCGGTGAAGGTCGGCCACATCCACCCCCGCGAGCGCGATCGCCGTGCGCTGGCCGGGGTACGCGCGGTCGCCCGGCACCCCGTGGTTCTGGATGCCCCGCACGCGAGCCACGCGGCCGGAGGGGAGGATGCGCACCTCCGCATCGCGCGCCAGCGATCCGCTCCATGCCGTGCCCGTAACCACGGTGCCCGTGCCGCGTACGCTGAAGACGCGGTCCACGGGCAGCCGGAAGAGATCGTCGGGGTCCCGGGGTGCGGCGGCACGCACCGCGTCCGCGAGGGCCGATCGCAGCGCCGTAAGGGCCGCGTCGTCCCCCGGTTGTACGCGCACGACCGGCGCACCCTCGAACGCGGTGCCGCGCGCCGACACGCGAAGGTCTTCCTCCACGAGATCGATCCAGTCGGCATCCACCAGGTCGCACTTGGTGAGCGCCACGACACCGCCCCGTAGGTCGAGCAGCTCGAGGATCGCGATGTGCTCGCGCGTTTGCGGACGCACGCCGTCATCGGCCGCCACGACGAGAAGCCCAACGTCGATGCCAGCGGCGCCGGCGAGCATGGTACGCACGAACGCCTCGTGCCCGGGCACGTCCACCACTCCGACGGTGCCGATGCCGTCCAGCACCAGGGGCGCGAACCCGAGTTCGATGGTGATGCCGCGCCGTTTCTCTTCCGGCAGCCGATCGGTGTCGACGCCGGTGAGGGCGCGCACGAGCGTGGTCTTGCCGTGGTCGATGTGCCCAGCCGTGCCGATGATCATGCGCCGCTCCAATCTCCCTGCTCCCACAGTTCGAACGCGCGCAACGGGCGCCCATCGACCACGTGGTGCAGCAGGAATTCGCGCAGCAGGCGTTGGTGGGCACGCGCCGGTGCCGCAGCGAGCGGTTCGGCATCGCCGCCCTCGGTCCATGCGCGGAGGGCCATGCGCGCCTCCGGCGGCATGCGGCGCCCCCCGGAAGCGAGTCGCGCGCACCGCGCGCAGAGGACTCCACCCGAGGCGTGGCTGAACATTGCCGTGGCCTCGTCGTCCAGCGGCGCGTGGCACTCGGCGCAGGCGACGAGCGCCGGGGTGAAGCCAAGAGCCGCGATCACGCGCCAGGCGCCACCGAGGGTGGCATCGAGGGCCCGGTCGGACGCCGCCGTGGCGATGGCGTCGAGCGCACCGGCAATGGCGTCGAACAGCGCGGGATCGGCGTGCTCGGTGGAGAAGTGCAACACCAACTCGGCAATCACCGACGCCCCGGCAAACCGGCCCAGGTCCTCCGCCAACCCGGCGCGCGACCCCACCACGTCGAAGCCGGTGAGTGTGTCGAGGTCCCGGCCGGCCTTGGTGGAGAGCTGCGCGCTGCCCTGCGCGAACAGGTCCAGGGCGGTGCCGAACCGGCGCTGGGAGCGTCGGGCTCCCTTGGCAAGCGCCGACCGAACGCCACCCTCTCGCGTGGCGAGCCGTAGAATGCGCGACGATTCGAGATAGTCGAACGCGTGCAGCACGATGGCGTCGCTCACCAGGAGTGGCATGCCGGAAAGATAATCCGGCATGCCACGCCTTCGCCGTTAAAGCATCACCCGAAAGCCGGCGAGGATGGTACGGCCCGGGGCGAGAAAATTGAACACCGACTGATACCGTGCCCCGGTGAGATTCTGAACACGCAGGGTGAGCGTGGTACCGCGATCGCCGGGCAGTGGGGTAACCGGATACGAAGCGCCCAGGTCCACGCGGAGATACGCCGGCATGGTCACCGCCACCGCAGGATACGGCCTGAAGTCGCGATCGGCCCGTCGTCCCACGTATGCGAACTGCACGTCAACCGACCCGTGCGACGCAGAGACGGCCGATAGGGCGGCATTCCAGCTCGTCGCGGGCCGCCGGATGAGCGGCTGACCGAGGTGATAGAGACCGCCGGTGGTGGTGTCGAACCCGGCAGAGAGCACACGGGTGTCGAGGTGGGTGAATCCGAAGGTGGCCGAGAGGAAATGGACGGGCGCCACGACCACCTCGTATTCCACGCCGGCGGCGCGGGCGCGCGCCACGTTGCAGTAGCTGGACCCGCAGGCGGTGGTACCTCCTGTGTAGTCGATCATGTCGCGGAAGACC
The DNA here is from genome assembly GCA_035533015.1 of Gemmatimonadaceae bacterium. Classification (NCBI taxonomy): domain Bacteria; kingdom Pseudomonadati; phylum Gemmatimonadota; class Gemmatimonadia; order Gemmatimonadales; family Gemmatimonadaceae; species Gemmatimonadaceae bacterium. Next base: position 68,241 of record DATLUQ010000058.1, read on the forward strand.
TGCGAGAATGCGGTCACGCCGAGCGTGAGGCGTCCAGCCAGCACGGGTTGTTCCACGCCGGCCTCCCAGGCCCCGGCGTGCTCGGGCCGGAGCGACGGATTCCCTGTCACATAGCCGGTGGAGAAGTTTTCGTAGAACGTTGGTGCGCGGAAAGCTGTGCCCACGCTCGCGCGCAGTCGCGTACCCGACGCGGTGATGTAGTTGACCCCGGCGCGGTACGTGCCGAAGGCGCCGAAGTCCCGATTGTCGTCCACGCGCGCACCGGCCACGACGGTGAGGCGCGGCACGGCGGTCCAGAGCGCCTGGACGTACGCCGCGTTGGTGCGGCGAGAGGCCGCGAACGTGGACGAGTAGGGCGAAGCGCCGAACGCGCCCTGCATCTGCGATTGTTCGTCGTCGGCCGTTGCCGTGGCGCCGAGGGTGAGCACGCCACGCCCCTGCGGGTCGCGCAGATTCACCCGCGCGTCGGCGCTCCGGCGCCGGATGTTGTCGAGCGACAGGTACAGATTGTCGTCGAGCGCGTCGGGGTATTGGGTTGTACCGCCCGTGGTCTCGTCCGACGTGAGGCTCACGATGAGCGCGGCCGCGCGCGAGAAGGCGCGTCCGTACGTGGCGCCGAGCACCGTCCGATCACCGGAGTCGTACGTGTTGCTGTCCAGCAGTTCGCCGGCGCTGTTCGTAGGGTAATGGTAGCGAGAATCGGAATAGCGGAGCGTGAGGTGAATGCTGTCGTCCGGATCGGGATCGAGGTTGGCGGCTCCGCTCACCACGGTCTCGGCGAACCGATTATTGAACGCGTATACGCCATCTGTCTGGTGGCGCGCGACGGCGAGGGAATACCCCGCCGTGGCGCCGCCCGTGAGCGGGATGCCGCCCCGCAACGACACCGACGCGTCACCGCTGTGGTACGTTCCCCCCCGTGCCTCGACGCTGACCCGCCGAGGGGTATAGCCGCCACGAGTGAAGATCTGCACCACGCCGCTCACGGCGTCGGCGCCATACAGCACGCTGGCGGGCCCGCGGAGGATCTCAATGCGGTCGACGTTGTCGGTCGTGAGCGTGCTCAGGTCGATCGCACCGCCGGGATCGTTGACCGGCACGCCGTCGATGAGCACTTTGACGTAGTCGCTCTGGCCGCCGCGCAGAAAGAGCGAGGTGGCGCCGCCGAACGAGCCGGTCTGCATGATGGCCGCGCTCGGCGTGCCGAGCAGCGCGTCGGCCACCGACATGATCCCGAGCGCCCGCAGCTGCGCGCCGGTGATGACCGTGACGGATGCCGGCACGTCACGTTCGGCTACGGGCATACGCGTGGCGGTGGTGACCATGGGCGTCACGCGGGCCGTGTCCTGCGCCTGCGCCCGGAGCAGCCCGGGGGTGGCCAGCGCGGCGACGAACGGCGCGAGGAATGAACGAATTCGGGTCATGGATCCCTGGAGGAGGAAGCGGCCGGTGGTGGAGCCGCGCGTGCGCGGCCGCGCAGCGGCACGAGGGCAGGCGCCCCCACGGCGGGATCGCGCGTGACCACGAGTGGCCACCCGTACACGCGCTCGAGGATCTCACCCCGCATGACGTCGTCGGGCGTGCCCGATGACGCGACTGTCCCTTCGTGGAGCAGCACCATCCACTCGGCGAACCGCGCCACGAGGTTCAACTGGTGGCTCACCAGCAGTACCGCCATCCCTTCCCGGGTGAGTTGGCCGAGCAATTCGAATGCTTCCATTTCGTGGGCGATGTCGAGGTACGTGGTCGGTTCGTCGAGCACCAGGGATTCCCCGCCTTGGGCGAGGGCGCGCGCGATCCGCACGCGCTGCCACTCGCCGCCCGACAGCGTGTCCACCTCGCGATCGAGCAACGCGCCGACGCCGGCCAGCGCCACCCCGCGTGCGATCGCCTCGCGGTCGGCAGCCACGCTGCCGCGCCATGCGCCGCGGTAGGGAAAGCGCCCGAGCGCCACGTAGTCGCTCACCGGCGTGGGAAACGCCAGCTCCTCGCGCTGCGTGACCACGGCCACCTGGCGAGCGACTTCCTGACGCGACAGGCCGGCCGCGTCGCGCCCATCGACCGTGATGCGCCCCGAACGGAGCGGCTGGCGACCGAGCAGCGCGCGCACCAGTGTGCTCTTGCCGCTGCCGTTCGGTCCGACGATCGCAGTCATGCGACCGCGGGTTGCGTCGAAACTCACGTCGTGCACCGCGTCGCGCTCGGCGTCGCGATAACGGACGACCACGCGTTCGAAGGCAATCACCGGAGCCTCCGCAGTTGGACGAGGAAGAACGGCACGCCGATGATCGCGGTCACCGCACCGAGCGGCAGCTCGGCTGGCGGCAGCGCGGTGCGCGCCGCGACATCCGCCGCCACCACGAGCGCGGCGCCGACGAGCGCGCTCCCCAGGATGACGCCGCGCTGGGCCCCGACGCCCAGCCGCCGCGCGATGTGCGGCACGACGAGCCCCACGAACCCCACCAGCCCGGCAGCCGCGACCGTTGCCGCGGCGAGAAGCGACGCCACGAGATACACCCGGCGTGCCGCGCGATCGGCATCCAATCCGAGACCGGCCGCCGCCTCCTCGCCGAGCGCCAGAATGTCGATCTCGCGCCCCCAGCCAACGAGCAGCGCACCGCCACCGGCCACGTATGCAGCCAGCCATCCCACCTGGGACCAGGTCGCGTCGCTCACCGAACCCATCATCCACCACAGCGCGCCCCGCATGACGTTCGGATTGGCGTTGGCTAGGAGGAGCATGATCGCGGCATTGGCGAACGCACCGACGATCACACCGGCCATGAGCAGCACGCGGGCATCGCCCCGACCCGGAACCGCGTGAGCGACCGCGAACGCCACCGTCACCGCCACCACCGCTCCGGCGAATGCAGCCAGGGGCACGAACCCTGCCCCGGCGCCGAGCGCGACGGCGATCACGGCCCCCACGGCGGCGCCCCCGGACACGCCCAACAGATACGGCTCGGCCAGCGGGTTGCGCATCACGCCTTGGAGCGACGCGCCGCTCATACCGAGTCCCGCACCCACGAGCACGGCCAGCGCCACGCGCGGAACGCGCAGCACGCGCACGATCGTTACCACGTTGGGGTCCCCCTGTCCCAACAGCGCGCGGAACGATTCGTCGAGCGTGAGGCGCACGCTCCCCAGCGCGACGCCGAGCAGCGCGAACAACACCAGGACGCCGGCCGCCGCCGTCCACCGCCACGCGCGGCGGGTCACGGATGGATCCCCGGATGCAGCAGGCGGGCGAGCGAGACGGCGGCCGCGCCGAGCACGACCGACGGGCGTCCGACCACCGTGGTGTCGAACGCCAGTACGCGCCCCTGTCGTACGGCGCGCAGCGCGCGCCAGCGCGGATCGGCGAGTATGCGCGCCCGCATCTCCGGGCTCGTCAGCACGACGTCGGGATCGCGGGCCACAACGTCTTCCAGCGTCACCGTTGGCGACGGGGCCGCGACGTCGGCATAGATGTTCCGGCCGCCGGCGATCTCAATCAGTTCATCGAGAAAGCTGCCCCCACCAATGGCGATGACCGGCTGATCCCACGCCGGCATGAAGACGCGCGCCCGCGGCAGTCCCGCCGTCGCCTCGCGGACGCGCGCCAGCGTAGCGTTCACCGAGTCCAGCACGGCTGCGGCGCGGGCGGAATCGCCGAGCAATGCGCCAAGATCGTGTGTGGCCCGCTCGAAGTCGGCGATGCGATCGATGCGCAGCGCCGCGACCGTGATGCCCGCCGAGCGGAACCGCTCCGCGGCGGGACGATCGTCGGCGCTCCCGTAGAGCAGCACGAGATCGGGGTGTACGGCGAGCACAGCCTCGACGTTTGGGCGCACGGCGGGGCCCAGCGCCGGCACCCGCCGGGCGGCGTCGGGCCAGCTGTCCCACTGCGAGCGCCCAACGAGCCGGCCGCCGGCTCCGATGGCGAACACGATCTCGGTGGTGGTGGGATTGAGCGAGACAACGCGCGCCGGCGCGGTGTTCGGCACCCGCAGCGTGTCGCCGAAGTCGTCGACGTCGACCACGGCGCCGTGTGTGCGCGCGGCGTCCCGCTGCGGGGCGGCACACCCCGAAACGGCCAGGCACGCGAGGGCAAGTGAGGCACAGAATCGCAAGACGGACATCCCGTGGTCGAGGCAGGATGTCCGCAGTGCCGGGTCAAACGCAGGATGCGCCGCCGCCGGAGCCGCCACAGGTCCTCCCCCGAGAACCGATGATCGTGGCGCGAGGGCAGGTCGTCTCCTGGCTCCGGGCCGTCGCGCTCGCCTTCCCGACTCTCGTCAGTGGCGTCGTCAGCGCACGTCTATTGCCCGTTACAGTGGCGGGGCCGCACCGGCATCGCACCGGTTTCCGTGTCCCACCCTCGCGTTTCAATTGTAAGGGCGAATCTACGGGGCGCGGCGTTCCTCGGCAAGCGCGTCGGCGATCCGTGTCTCGAGCGCCGCGCGGTCGGCGCGATGGCGCGCCGTGCGGGCCTCGTCGGCCAAGCCTTCGCCGGCGAACGCCGCGTCGAGCCGCGCGAGTTCGAAACGGAGTTGTTCTGCTCGCGTCGCCCCGATCAGCACGGGCGCCACCGCCGCGACCGGGGCAGGCCCCGACCTGCCGCCGGCCCTTCGACCACGGCGACGGAGGGCGAACACGAGGGCGGCCAGCATGAGCGCGGCCATGGCCAGGGCGACGCCAGCCACGAACCGCGTACGGCCGGAATCGGAGACGGCCGACACGTCGATGCGGAGCACCGAACCCGCCGGAACATTCTGGGCCAGGTAGCGCTTGAACGCGCGCCCCTGCGCCGTGACCGACGCCTGTTGCGCCAGGCCATCGAGAACCGGGGTGGCCGTCGGCTCTTCGAGCAGGACCTCGAGCGCCGCGGCCCCGGTGGGCAGCGCCAGTCGGAGGGGAAACGCGTCGGCCGGCATCCCGTAGCTCACGGCGAGCTGCCGCACGCCGGGACTTACCGGCGCGAACATCCGGATCTCGTTGTCGTCGAAGGACACGGCGCCGGGAGCCACGTCGCCCCCATCCACCGCCGGCGAGATCGCGCCGGCGGGCAGCGGCGCCGTCCATAGAGGGGTCAGCGAGTCCCGGGTGATGAGCGTCTTGTTGCTGTCGTTGCCGAGGTCGAACACCTCGGCCACAGTCCGCACTCCGTCGGCCCCGGGCGCGCCCACCACGACGTGCCGGCCCGCGAGGCGGAGGGTGATCCCGGTGCTGGCCGTGTCGAACACCACGATGTCGGCGTCGGCGCCGCTCACGTGCGGCGTCTGGAACGGCGCCGTGAAGTACGCGATGCCGGCGAAACGGGTCGATGCGAAATAGACGGCGTCGGGGGCGCCGCTGGTCTTATATGTAAAATAATATGCTCCCGCGGCGTCGGTGCGCACGGAATCGATGGGGCCGGCATGGTCCTGGCCCACCCGATGCAGCACCACGACCTGGTGCGCCAGCGGCAGCGCCGCGTTCGCCGCGCCGGGCCGCTGCACATGGCCATTTGCCGTGCGCACCTGGCCCAGGGGAACGACCTCGCCGGTCTGCGCAGCGGCCGGCGCCGCGAGGAGCACCAGCGCCGCGGCGAACGTGGGCCACCAGCGCCGAGGGTTGGTCAACACCACGGTCCGCACCCCGCTCTCACGGGTTGAATTTACCGAAGTCCTCGGGGCGCAACCCCTCGAGGTACGCCTTGAGCCGCTCGGCCGAGAGGTCGGCCGGTTCAGGAGGCGGTGAGGTGGCCCCAGGCTCCCAATCGTCGCTGCTATCGTTGAGCAGCGCGTCGTCAGCGAAGATGGGAGCGCCGAATCGCAGCGCGATCGCGATGCTGTCGGAGGGACGGGCATCCACGGTCATCCGCTCCGCTCCGCGCACCAGGTGCATCTCCGCGAAGTACGTACGCTCCTCCATGCGCGTGATCTCGACCCGTGCCAGATCAGCGCCGAGCGTGGTGATGAGGCTCCGGCACAGGTCGTGCGTGAGCGGGCGCGTCCGCACGATCTGGTGCATCTCGATGATGATCGACTCGGCCTCCGGCTGGCCGATCCAGATCGGCAGTACGCGGTCACCGCCTTTCTCTTGCAGGATGACCACGTACGCCCGCGTCGATGCATCGACTGCCAGCTTGGCTACGACGACTTCGACCATTCGCTCCTCGCGTGCGTCACCGCACTGCGCGTCGCAGGTCCGCGGCGCGATCGACGCGCTCCCACGTGAACGTCGTGCGCCGGGTCCTGCCCCGCCCCAGCTTTTCGGGCGGGCGTCCGAAGTGACCATAGGCCGAGGTGGCCGAGAAGATCGGCTTGCGGAGATCGAGGGCGTGAATGATGCCGCGCGGCGTGAGGTCGAAGCTGTCGACCACGGCGCGGCGGATCACCTGGTCGTTCACCCGGCCGGTACCGAAGGTATCGACCATCACCGACACCGGCTCGGCCACCCCGATCGCGTAGGCGAGCTGCACTTCACACCGCGCGGCGAGCTTGGCGGCCACGATGTTCTTGGCCACCCACCGCGCCGCGTACGACCCGGACCGATCGACCTTGGACGGATCCTTGCCGCTGAACGCGCCGCCGCCGTGGCGGCCCATGCCGCCGTAGGTATCGACGATGATCTTGCGCCCAGTGAGCCCGGCGTCACCCTGCGGTCCACCGACGACGAACCGGCCCGTGGGATTGATATGGTACTTGGGCCGTTTGACGCGCAGCTCGGCGGGGATCACCGGTTCGATGATGCCGTCGAGGATCTCGCTCCGGATGCGACGGTTCGACACCCCGGGCGCATGCTGCGTGGAGACGACGACCGTGTCCACCGCCACCGGCCGGTGATCGTCGTAGATCACCGTGACCTGCGACTTGCCGTCGGGACGCAGCCACGGCATGGCCCCGCTCTTCCGCGCCTCGGCCAGTGCCCGCGTCAGGCGGTGGGCGAGCATGATCGGCATCGGCATCAGTTCGTCCGTTTCGTCCGACGCGTAGCCGAACATCATGCCCTGGTCGCCCGCCCCGCCCGTGTCCACCCCGAGCGCGATGTCCGGCGACTGGCGGTCGATCGTACTGAGTACCGAACAGGTGTGGGAATCGAATCCATAGCCGGCGTCCGTGTATCCGATGTCGTGGATCGTGGCGCGGACGATGTCGGGGATGTGGACGTAGGTGTTCGTCGTGATCTCCCCGGCCACGCACGCCATCCCCGTGGTGACCAGCGTCTCGCAGGCCACGCGCGCGTTGGTGTCATCGGCGAGGATGGCGTCGAGGATGGCGTCGGAGATCGCGTCGGCCACCTTGTCGGGATGGCCTTCGGTGACGGACTCGGAGGTGAACGGATGGCGATCGCGCACAGGCGGCTCGGTCGAAGGTAGAGGGCACAGGCGGCGCGCCCGCATGCGCCGCGAGACTTGGAGAATAAGGGGAACGCGCTTGCCCCGGCAACCCGCGATCAGTGAAACGCGAGATCGCCGATGGCCTCGCGCAGGCGCCGCACGAGTTCTTCCTCGGCCGCTTCGGCCGTATCGGCGTGGAGGGCGGCGGTCGCCGCCACCTCGGCATCGCGCACGCTGATGCTCCGCACGATGCGCTTGACCAGCGGCAGCGATCGCGCCGCGACGCTCAATTTGCGAACGCCGAGCCCGAGCAGGGCATACGCCATGATGGGCTGCGACGCCATCTCGCCACACACCGCGACCTCGAGACCAGCCTGATCCCCCATATCGACGATGCGGCGGATGAGGCGGAGCACGGCCGGATGCAGCGGCGTGAACCGATTGGCGAGGTTCGCGTTCCCGCGGTCCACCGCCAGGGTGTACTGCACGAGGTCGTTGGTGCCGATACTGAGAAACGCGACCTCGCGGGTGAACGTATCAGCGGCGACCGCAGCGGCCGGTGTCTCGACCATCACGCCCAACGGAATATCGCGCTTGAATTCCACGCCGCGTGCAGCCAGTTCCTGCTCCGCCTCGGCGAGCAGGACGCGGGACTGGCGCACCTCGGCCACTGACACGACCAGCGGAAGCATGATGCGCAGATCGCCGTGTACTCCCGCGCGCAGCAGCGCCCGGAGTTGCGTGCGGAAGATCGCCGGTTGATCGAGGCACATGCGGATGGCGCGCCAGCCGAGGAACGGATTCGCTTCCGTGGGGAACCCGCCTACGGGCAGCTTGTCGCCGCCGATGTCGAACGTGCGAATCACCACTGGCATGCCGGCGAACGCCTCGATCACGCGCCGGTAGCTGCGGTACTGTTCTTCCTCGTCGGGCATCGTGGCGCGACCCATGACCAGGAATTCGGTGCGCATGAGCCCCACGCCCTCGGCCCCGCTGTCGCGCGCCGCGTCGGCGTCCTCGGGCAGATCGACGTTGGCGTGCAGCAGGATCGACACGCCGTCGAGCGTCACGCTCTCCAGCTTGGCCAGCCGGCGGAGCTCGCCCTCGACCACCTCTTCCTGGCGGGCACGCTCGCGGTATTGTTCGATCTCGACATCGGTGGGGCTGACGGTGATCGTGCCCGCACTCCCATCGAGGATGGCACGCTCGCCGCCGACGAGCGACTTGGCCGCCGTGCGCAACCCGACCACGGCCGGCAAGTGCAGCGACCGCGCGAGGATGGCGACGTGCGAGGTCCTGGTACCGGCGTCGGTGGCGATCCCGACAATCGCTTCGCGGTCGAGTTGCACCGTGAGGCCTGGAGTGAGGTCGTGCGTGACGAGAATGACGCGAGCGCCGCGTGGCAGGTCCACGGGGTCGTGGTCGGGCAGTTCGAGGAGGAGCGACAGTACGCGGATGTGCACGTCCGTGAGGTCACTCACCCGCTCGCGCAGCATCGCCACCGAGTGACGGGCGAACCGCTGGCGCCATTCGAGCATGACGAGATCGAACGCCTTCTCGGCGGCCAGCTGCTGGCGGATGAATTCCTCCACCCCCGACAGGAGTTCGGTGTCTTCGAGAATCGAGTGCTGCACGTCGAAGATCGCCGCTTCCTCGCGGCCGGCCACGGCCTCGACCCGCACCCGCACCTGGTTCAGCCGCTCCTTGGCACGGTCGATGGCCGCGTGAAACCGCCGGAGCTCGGAGGGGATCTGGTCTTCTGGAATCAGGCGATGCGGTACGTCCGGCACCTCCCACCGCAGCAGGTGGATGGTACCGACGGCGATGCCGGGTGACGCGGGGATGCCGGCCAGAGTGCGGTCCACTAGGGCTCTCCGAATCCGTCGGCGATGAGCTGGGAGAGCGCGACCAGCGCGGCGTCGGCATCGGGGCCCTCGGCACGCAGCACGAGCTTGGCGCCGCGCTCAGCGGCCAACATCATCACGCCCATGATGCTCTTCGCGTTCACCTCGAGGTCCTCGCGCGCGAGGGTGATGTCGCTCTTGAACCGGGAGGCGAGCTTCACGATCTGCGCGGCCGGCCGCGCATGCAGGCCCACCTGGTTGACGATCGTCGCGGTGCATTCAGGCATCAGCGGATCACCGAGAAGAGGACGACGGCGGTCACCACAAGAAGGGCGAACCGCCAGCCTTCGAGTTTGGCCTGCGCCTTGACCACGACCACGGCGCCTACGAGCGCCGCCAGCAGAATTTCGCTCAACTGAGTGCGCTGCGCACCCACGAGACGGGCGAGGGCAAGCGGAATGCCCACACCAGCGGCGAGGGCGGCCGCGCGGCCCAGGATCGTCGGCCCCCGACGCAGCACCGGGTGCCCCAGTCCGGCGGCGACACCCAGCCCCTGGTCCCACCCCGTACGCAACCCCCATACCAGGAGCGCCACGTGGCCCACGTTGTACAGAAGCAGAAATGTGATCACAACGACTGCAGCCGACGCGTGCCACCCGAACAGCCCCAGCGCGACCCAGGACGACAGTGGCAGCCAACCGGCCCACACGAGCTGGTCGCCCACGCTGCCCAACGGGCCGCACAGCGCGCCGCGGAATCGCTCGATGCGCTCCGGGGCCTCGCCGTCGAGTTCGACGCGGGCCAGCGCCCCCACGGCGAACGCGGCCAGGTACGGGTGCGCATTGAAATACCGATTCTGGCGGGCCAGCGCCTCCTTGAATCGCGGCCCGCGCACGCCGCCGGGGAGCGACCGGAGCGCCGGCTCAAGGCAGAACGCCATGCCGTTGCCCATCAGTGTTTCATAATTCCAGGAGCCCTGAATGGCGAACAGGCGCAGGAGCATCGCGGCGCGGACGCGCGACGGGAGACGTGGACGCGCGGGGGCAGGCCCCGTCATCGCAGCCCCAGGGCCAGGAGCCCAAGCCCCAGGCCACCGATGAAGAACCAGCGGGCCCAGGTCGTGGAGTGGAAGAGCTTCCACGTGGCAGCGGCCGCCACACTGGCGGCCGTGGCCACGAGGGCAGCGCGCGACCCCTGTTCGGAGAGCGTCCAGTGGGCGAGCACGGCCCGTTCAGCAGGAAGGAGCACGGCATAGGCAACGCCGCTCAAGGCGACGCCGCGCACGAGATCGGCGGTCAGCCCCGCTAACTGCACGCCCATCACCGCGCCCGGCGCCCCAGCGTCGAGCGCGGCCTGGTGGGCCCTGGCCACGACCGCGTTGCGCTGCCGCACCTTCACCATCGTCCAGCCACCGAGCCAAGCCACGATCAGCCCGCCCAGCACGGCCACGGTGAGCGCGCCGACCGCCGAATCGGCGCTGGCCCCGAAGAGGCTGCCCGCCACGACCGACGCCGAGCCCCATTCGGGATACCGTGATGCGCCCACGGGAAGCGTCTCGAGAGCGATCAACTCGAGCACGGCGCCCACGAGCAGCCCTGGCCCCGGAGCGCCAACGAGGGCGCCGCCCAGCGTGGCCGCCACGAGCGGCCGCGAGATCATCACCTGGGGAAAGCTCACCGTATCCAGCCCGGCGATGCCGCCCAGGAGGGCGATGGGGAGCAGGCCGGCGAGCGTCACGGCGCGCCGCCCGCAGCCAGGATCTCGTCCAAGGGAACAGCCCGCGCCGACGGTACGTCCTGCGCCGTCACGACGACGCCACGCGCCGCGATCTCGCGCAGCGCCTCCGCTTCGTCCGGTGACAGGAACAGGTAGCGCAGCCGCTGGACGCGGTCGCGGCGGTGGTGGATGCCTCCCAGGTTCACCGCGGGGATCCCGTCACCCGCAACGAGCGCGCGCATGGTGTGCACATCGCCGGTGAGCAGGATGCCGTGGCGGGGATCGGCACGATAGCCACCGAGCACCACGGCGCACTCGGCGGCCGTATGGAAGTAGACGTCCACGCCAGGCGGCACGGCCATGCGGTACAGGTCGCGCTCCCATTCGCTGCCAGCCACGCCGTCGTCGACGAGTACGATGAAACCGACGTCGAGCGGCTGGCCCCACCCCAGCACCACCTGTCCGTGGATCAGCCGGTCGTCGATGCGGTACAACACAAGCGTCACGGGGTGCCCTCGACGGCGTCGATGGACGCCCGCCCGCGGTCGGCGGCATGGCGCGCAGCGGTAACGGCGGTCTCAGCGTCGGCGAACGCAAAATCGAGCAGCGCCGGTAGATTGGCGCCGGAGACGAGCACGGCGCTCGGCATGCCGCGCAGAATGCGGCGCGCGGCCATCGTGCAGCTGCCTGCGCGCAGATCGGTGAACAGCACGTGCACGCCGGTGCGCTCCATCGTATCACGGAGCAGCGCCTCGATATCGGTGGCGCTCAACTCGGTCACCGCCACGGGGTGAAACAGGTGGCCGCGCCCGGTGATGACTTCCACCGCCGACACGAGACCGGCAGCGAAGTCGCCGTGCCCGGCGACGATGGCACGGGGTTGGTTATTCGTCATCTTCCTGGAGATATCGTTTGACGTCGGCGGCTGCACGCAGGTGCCCGATGAGCCGGGCGTTGAATCGCTCGGCGGGATCGAACCCGCTGTACTTGAGCAGATGGTTCATCGCGATCACCTCGGCGACCACCGTGATATTCTTGCCCGGGTTGAGCGGGACCGTGATCTGCGGCAGTTCGACATCGAGGATCGTCGTCGACTCGCCGTCGAGGCCGGTACGGTCGATCGGCATGTCCTGATGCCACTCCGCCAACTGCACCACGACCTCGATGCGTTTCTGCTGACGCACGGCCCGGACGCCGAACACCGCCGGCACGTCCACGAGCCCCACCCCGCGGATCTCCATGCAATGGCGCTGCATTTCGTGGCCGCTCCCGATGAGCACGTCCGTGCCGCGACGTTTGACGAACACGAGGTCGTCGGCCACCAACCGGTGCCCTCGTTCCACGAGGTCGAGGACGCATTCCGATTTGCCGATACCGCTGCGCCCGATGAACAGCAGGCCCACGCCGAACACGTCGGCCACGGAACCGTGGATCGTGGTGGTGGGCGCGAATTCGTCCTCGAGCCACGGCTTGATGCGCGTGTAGAACTCGTTGGTCTTGAGGGCCGACGTGAACACCGGAACGCCGGCCGCGCGCGCCGCCTCGACGCCGGCGGCCGGGAGCGCCAATCCCTTGGTCACGAACACGCACGGAATGGCGTGCGAGAAGAACAACTGGAGCACCCGCGCGCGCTCTCCCGGCTCTCGCGTGTCGAGGTACGTGACCTCGGTCTCGCCGAGCACCTGCAGGCGGTGACCGGGAAAGCGCTCGGTGTACCCGGCGAGCACGAGTCCCGGGCTCGAGATGTTGGGGCTCGTGATGACCCGTTCGAGCGACCCCGTGCCTTCGACGAGCGTCAGTTCCAGGGTGTCGCGCATACGCTCCAGCAGCCGCCCCGCCGTGAGTGGCGGCTTGGTCGCGCCCTTCGCCGACGGGCTCATGCGCGGACGACGCGGCGCGCGAGGCGTTGGCGGCGCACCCGGGCGACCTGCGCACCCAGACGGTCGAGCGCCTGGCTCAGCGCCGTGCCGGTGTAGCGGGCACGGGCGTCGGCGATGATCGGCTTCTGGCGCGGAGAGTGGAGCGTGATCTCGACGCGTCGGGCGGGCCCGTCCTCCTCGAAGCGAACGATCGCGTCCACGGGACGGCCCAGGCGGCGTGCCAGCTTGCTCACGCCCTCCCGGGCCCGGCGCGTCAATCGGGGAGACATGGGCGCGCGGTGCCCATGAAAAATGATCTCCATCAGACGGGAACCTCCATCGCGAGGACGCGGGTCAGGTGCTGCTCGGTCTGGTCGGCAGCCCGTTCCCACGTGAAGCTTTCGGCAAAGCGTCGCGCCTGCACCCCCAGAGACTCGACGAGCATCGGATCCGCGGCCAGCCGGTCCATCGCGGCCGCCATGGCTTCGATGTCACCGTGCGGCACGAGAAACCCGGTCTCGCCGTGGCGCACCGATTCGCGAATTCCCGGCGAATTCGAAGCGACCACGGGCGTGGCGCACGCCGCGGCCTCCAGATTCGTGATCCCCCACCCCTCCTTGGGCGATGCGAAGGCGAGCGCCCACGACCGGCGCAGCAACGCCAGCTTCTCCTCGTCGCTGATACGCCCAAGAAACCGCACGCGCGAGCCCAGGTCAAGCGACGCCGCCAACCGTTCCAGCCGCGCGCGGTAGTCTCCCGCCCCGGCGATTTCCAACACCGCGTTCCGGTGCTGCATGGCGGCGAAGGCGCGGATCACCAAATGCACGCCCTTGTAGTGCTTGAGGCGTCCCAGATACGAGAACGTCGGCACCGCCGCGCGCGCGCCGGGCGCCGGCGTGTACGCCGCGCTGTCGATGCCGGGATAGATCACCTCGACCTGCATCGGGTCAATTCCCCGGTGGGCCAGGTCTTCCTTGGTGCTCTCGCTGATCGCTTCGAACGGCACGCGGCGGTAGACGCGCCCCAGCGGCCGCTCCGCGAGCCACACGGCCGCGGCCAACGGCGCCGCAAACTCCCGGAATGCCGTGGCGCCGAACAGGTGCGGCACGAGGGTCATCACCCGCTGCGCTCCCCAGCGAGGCGTGTACAGCGGGATCTTGTTCACGTCCTCGACCAGCACGTCGGACGTGCCAGCGAGATGCCGCGCGTAGTACCGGCGGGCCAGGAATGGGAACGTGTGCCGCGTGCCCACCCGGTGCACAGCGATGCCGTCGAGCACCGTACGCGGCGGAGCGCCGGACCAGCCGCCGCAGAGCAGCACGACCTGGTGTCCCTTGAGCACGAGGCGGCCGAAGATCTCGTGCAGATGTATCTCCGCGCCCCCGGCCAGCGGATTCTCCCGGTCCTGCCAGTTGACGAGCAGGATACGCACTAGAGGCGTCCCATGCGCCGGGCAAGCGCGTCAACCACGCCGTTCACGAACCGCGCGCTCTGCTCACTCCCGTACCGCTCGGCCAGGCGGATGGCCTCCTGGATCACGACGCGGGCCGGTGTCTCCCCGCGGTGCAGTTCGGCGGCGGCCACGCGCAGCACGGTGCGTTCAATGACCCCCAGCCGCTCCAATCGCCAGTTCGTGGTGACGGCGGCCAGTTCGCGATCGATCTCGTCCCCGTGGTCGATGATCTCGCGCACGAGCAGGCCGGCGAGACGGCGTTCGTCGGGCGCGATGGCCAGGTCGTCCCAGACCGCCGTGGCCACCCGGTCCAGATCGGCCGTGCCGCGAAGGTCCCACGCGTACACCGCCTGCAGCGCCCGGGCCCGGGCGCGCGTCTCAACCCTCATCCGGCACGTCCAGGCGATCCAGGAGGTCGATCATTTCCAGCGCAGCGAGCGCCGCGTCCCAACCTTTATTGCCGTGAGCGCCGCCGGCGCGCGCCTCGGCCTGCTCCACCGTATCGCACGTGAGCAGCCCGAATCCAACCGGCGTCTCGAATTCTGCCGACGCCAGGGCCAGTCCGCGCGATGCCTCGCCCGCCACGTAGTCGAAATGCGGGGTCTCGCCGCGGATCACCGCGCCCACCGCGACGATGGCGTCGTAGCGGTCGCCGGCCATGAGCCGTCGCGCGGCGATCGGCAGCTCCCACGCGCCCGGGACCCATACGAGGTCCACATCGGCCGCGGCCACCCCGTGGCGCACGAGGGCATCCATGGCCCCGTCGGCCAGCCTGGTGGTGATCGAGTCGTTGAACCGACTGGCCAGCACCGCCACCCGGCGGCCGTGGCCCGAAGGCGTTCCCGTGAATTCAGCCATTTAGGAGACGAGGAGATGTCCGAGCTTTTCGCGCTTCGTCTTCATGTAGTCGGCGTTCTCGTCCTGTGCCGGCTGAACGATCGGTACGCGCTCCTCGACGCGCAGCCCGTAGCCTTCCAGTCCGACCATCTTACGCGGATTGTTGGTGATCGGCCGAATGGACCTGAGCCCTATATCAAGCAGGATCTGAGCGCCGATGCCGTAGTTGCGGAGGTCGGGTTTGAACCCGAGTCGCTCGTTCGCCTCGACGGTGTCAATGCCGGTGTCCTGCAGTTCGTAGGCCTTGAGCTTGTTGAGCAGCCCGATGCCGCGCCCCTCCTGGTCGAGGTACACGATCACGCCGCGCCCCTCTTCGGAGATCATGCGCATGGCGGTGTCCAGCTGCCAGCCGCAGTCGCAACGTTTAGAGTGGAACACGTCGCCGGTGAGGCACTTGGAGTGCATGCGCACCAGCACGTTCTCGCCCTCGGTCACGTCGCCGTAGATGAGGGCGACGTGTTCGTGCGGGTCGACGTCGTTGCGGTACCCGACGATGCGCCACGTGCCGTATTCGGTGGGCAGACGCGCTTCGGCCACGCGGTGTACCAGCCGTTCGTGCTTGAGTCGGTGGGCCACGAGCTGCGCGACGGTGATGAATGTGAGCCCCCGCGTTTCGGCGAACTGCTCCAGGCTCTCGCGCCGCGCAGCGCTGCCGTCGGCGTTGAGGATCTCGCAGATCACGCCGGCCGGGTAGAGCCCGGCCAGTCGCGCCAGATCCACCGCGGCCTCCGTGTGGCCGACGCGCTGCAGCACACCACCTTCGCGCGCCCGCAGGGGGAACACGTGCCCGCCGTGCCGCAGGTCGGCCGGAGCCGTGGCCGGATCGACGGCCACCCGAATGGTCGTGGCGCGGTCCTGAGCGCTGATGCCCGTGGTCACGCCGAACCGTGCGCTGGCGTCAACGCTCACCGTGTACGCGGTGCGGTACTCGTCGGGGTTGGTCTCGCTCATCGGAGCGAGGTCGAGCTGGTCCACGCGCTCCGGCGGCAGCGCCAGGCAGACGAGACCGCCGGCGTTCCGGATCATGAAGTTCACCATGTCCGGCGTCACCAACTGCGCCGCGCAGATGAGGTCGCCCTCGTTCTCGCGGTCTTCATCGTCGGCGACGATCACGAACTTGCCGGCCTTGATGTCGGCGATCGCCTGGTCTACCGTGCCAAAGGTCATATAGCTTGCGTCCGGTAGGACGCCGTCAGTCGCTGTATGTACTTACCGATCACGTCCGCTTCCACGTGAACCTCGTCAGCTTCGCGCAACGCGCCGAGGGTGGTGTGGCGCAGCGTGTACTCGATCAGGGAAATCTGCGCGGTCTCGCCGACCGGAAGGGCATTCACCGTGAGGCTCACGCCATCCACCGTGAGGGAGCCCTGCGGCACCAGAAGTTCAGCGACCTCCACCGGCAGGGCAAGATCGACGAGCCGCGCGTCGCCGCGCTGCGCGACGTTCTGCACGCGCCCCACGCCGTCCACGTGGCCGAGTACCAGGTGCCCTCCCAAGCGATCCCCCAGTCGCAGCGCGCGCTCGAGGTTCACGCGCCGGCCGACCTGCCAACCGGCGAGCGTCGTGCGCCCCATGGTGGTGGACACAGCGGCCACGGTGAACCAACCCGGTCCATGTGCGCGCACCGTCAAACAGGCCCCGTTGACGGCGATGCTCTCGCCGTCCGTGAGGTCGTCGTAGCCACAGAGGATGCGGAACTCGCGTCCCGCCTCCGTTTCGGCCACGCGATCGAGGGATCCGACGCTGTCAACCAGCCCGCTGAACACTAAGGCGCTCCCAGCGCATAGGTCGTCATGACGTCCGCACCCAGCACACGGCGTTCCAGCACGCGCAACCGCTCCAAGCGCGCGACGTCGGCCGGCGGCGCGAAGGCAAAGGCATTGAGCGCGCCCTCCCCCAACACCACCGGCGCCCGAAAGATAATCAACCGGTCGGCGGCGGCGTTCGCGAGGAAGGTGCCGGCCAACCGGGCCCCACCCTCCACAAGGAGCGACCCGATGCCCCGTTCGGCGAGGGCGAGCAGCGCTTCGGTGAACCCCGGGGCTTCCACAACGACGACTCCGGCGCCTTCGAGCGCACGCGCCCGGGCCGGATCGGGGGCACGCGCCACGAGCACCACGGGCGTCTCGCGCGCCGTGCGCACCAGCGCGGACTCGAGGGGCGTGCGGAGCGTCGAATCGAAGACCACGCGCGTGAGCGGCACGCGCGGCGGGTCCCAGTGACGCACCGTGAGCTGCGGATCGTCGGCCAGCACCGTGCCCACGCCGACGGCGATCGCGTCGTGGCCGGCCCGCAGGCGGTGTACCTCGCGCCGCGATTCCGGCCCGGTGAGGAACGTGGTCGTGCTCCGGTCGGCGGCGGCGATCGCGGTATCGATCGACACGGCGAGTTTGAGCGTGACGAACGGGCGCTCGCCGTGCGCCAATCGATGGAAGTACGCGGCGTTCAGCTCACGGGCCTCGGTGGCGCCGTGGCCGATGTCGACGCCGATGCCCGCAGCGCGCAGGCGGTCGGCGCCGCCTGCCGCCTGCGGATGGGGATCGCGGGTGGCGATCACCACGCGGGTCACACCCGCGGTGATGATTGCCTCGACGCACGGAGGTGTCTTGCCGTGATGCGTGCACGGTTCGAGGGTGACGTACATGGTGGCACCCTGCGCGCGCCCCCCGGCTGCCGCCAGCGCCGCCACCTCGGCGTGCGCTTCGCCGTACCGTGCGTGACAGCCTTCTCCCACGACCGCCCCGTCGCGGACGACGACGGCGCCGACCATCGGGTTCGGCGCCGTCTGCCCCCAGCCAGTGCGGGCGAGTTCCAGTGCCCGGCGCATGAACGCCGAGCCGTCACGATCGGTCATGCGCTACCAGCCAAGGCGGAGCCCAACGGAGCCGTAGAGGCGTGAGGCGTTGGCGTCCTTCGAGAACTGATTGTACGTGCTCACCGAGCCACCCGACACCTGGCCCACTTCGCCGACCAATGTGAGGATCGGCAGGTTGAGGGACAGATCGGCGAACATGTTGGTGCGGGTCACATCCTGCGACAGCGACACCGTCGGTGACGTCTGCCCCAGCACCGTGGCCTGCACGTCCGCTGACTGGCTGTACTTGTCCTGGCCCACGCCGGCAGCCAGTCCGAATACCACGAAGTGTTTGCTCGCCACCAGTCGGTACGCCGTCGTGCCGATGTTGACGTTGGATACCATGAACGTGGTGAAGCCCGACGCGCCTTCGAGGGTCACCGCCGGCAGGTCGCGCTTGAGGTACGTGACCGCGACGCCGGGGAGGGCGATCGACTCCTGGATGATCCCCACGCGCACGCCGTAGCCGAACTTGAGGGACCCGTTGGGAGCCTTCACGCTCAGGCCGTTCTGGGTGACGTCCGGGATATAGGCCACGTTCACCAACGCGTCGACTCCGCCCACATTCGTGACGCCTACTGGAATGCCGCTCCAGAGGCCGATCGCCGCGTCGGCTACGGGCATCGGAAGCGGTTGATTGTCTTTCGTGGGCAGCGTTTGCCGCTGCGCGCCAGTCACGCTCTGCTGGAATGCGTCCACCTGCGGAAGCGTGGCCGCTACCACATTCGCGCGCACGCCGACCGAGAAGTGCCCGAACCCGCCCAACGTGCCACCCTGCCCCAGCGTGGCATTGCCGCCCGCGACCGCCGCTCCGAGTTGGGGGGCCATGTACTGGAACACGTCCACGGCCTGCTGGCACGCGTCCTGACTCACCTGCGTCGCCGTACCCTGAGCACCAGACGGACACGCCGACGACTGTGCGCGGGCCGCGCCGGCGCCAACCACCGTGAGCGTCACCGCCATCACGAACCATGAACCCTTCATACCGCCTCCGCGTGTTGGATGTGCACGCGACCGGAACCGCGGACAACGCGACCGAGCTGCCATCCCGCCAGCCCGGCCGCCGCCGCATCCGTCAGCACCGTTTCCGCTTCGCCCCGGGCCGCGATCGCTACCATACCGACGCCCATGTTGAACGCGCGGAACATTTCGTCGGCGGTCACCCCCCCCGCCCGCTGCAGCTGCGCGAAGACATTCGGCACGGTCCACGTGCGGGCATCGACCTCGGCATCGAGGGTGTCAGGGAGCGCGCGATTCAAATTGCCGGGAAGTCCACCTCCCGTGATGTGCGCCATCGCACGAATGCGGCCGAGCAGCGAGCGCAGGGCCGGAAGGTACGAACGGTGCACGCGCAGCAGCACATCAGCCACCGACCCAGCCTCCCCCGGAAACGGATCGGCCACCCCGAGGCCCATGCGTTCCGATACGATGCGGCGGGCCAGCGAGTAGCCGTTGGTGTGCAGCCCGCTGCTCGGGAAGCCGAGGAGCACGTCGCCCTCACGTACGCGTTCGGCGCCGAGCACGGCGTCCTCGTCCACGTAGCCGACGATGAACCCCGCGAGGTCGTAGTCCGGCGGAGTGTAGAGGCCCGGCATCTCGGCCGTCTCACCGCCCATGAGGGCACACCCGTTCTCGCGGCAGCCGGCGGCCACGCCGGCCACCACGCGTTCAACGACGCTCGGTACCAGCCTTCCGAACGCCACGTAATCGAGGAAGAACAGCGGGACCGCGCCCTGTACGAGGATGTCGTTCACGCAGTGGTTCACGAGATCGTGGCCCACCGTGTCGTGGCGGTCCGCTTCGATGGCCACCTTGATCTTGGTGCCCACGCCGTCGGCGCTGGACACGAGCAGGGGGCGCCGGGCGTCGGCGGGCATGCGGAACAGGCCACCGAACCCGCCGAACTTGCCCGCCGCGCCGGCCGTGAACGTGGATTCGACCAGACGCTGGATGCGGTGTTTGGCGTCGTCCGCCGCCGCGATGTCGACGCCCGCCGAGCGGTAGTCCAGCGGCCGCTCGCTCACGGGGCGAGCTCCGACTCGAAGGTCACGAGACGATGGAATTCGCGCACGCGCCGTTCCAGGTCGACATTCGTAATTTCTAATAGGCGCTCGACCGAGAACTTCTCCACGGCGAACGACCCCATGGCGCTGCCATACACCACGGCACGGCGCAGGCTGACCTCGTCGAGGTCGCCGGTGTGCGCCAGATAGCCCATGAAGCCGCCGGCGAACGAGTCGCCGGCGCCCGTGGGGTCGAACACCTCTTCCAGCGGATACGCCGGGGCGAAGAACACCGACGACGGCGTGAACATGAACGCGCCGTGCTCGCCCTTCTTGATGATCACGAGCCGGGGTCCGCGATCCATGATCCAACGGGCCGCCCGGACGAGGTTGAACTGTTCGGTGAGCTGCCGCGCCTCGCCATCGTTGAGCGTGATGGCGTCCACCCGTCCGAGGAGGGTCAACAGCTCGGGCCGGCGGCTCTCGATCCAGAAGTTCATCGTATCGCAGGCCACCAGCTTGGGTTCGCGCACCTGTTCGAGCACGTCCAACTGGAGCCGCGGATCGATGTTCCCGAGAAAGACGAACGGGGCGTCGCGGAACTGCTCGGGGATCTTCGGATGGAAGTTGGAGAACACGCCCAGGTGCGTCTCGAGTGTCTCCGCCACGTTGAGGTCGTGACGGTACCGGCCGCGCCAGCGGAACGACGCTCCGTCGGCCTGCTCCACCCCTGCAAAGTCGACACCGCGCTTGATCAGCGGCGCCAGCTGATCCAGCGGATAATCGTTGCCCACCACCCCGACCACCTGCACGGGGGCGAGGTGGCTCGCTGCCGCAGCGAAGAAGTTGGCCGAGCCGCCGATCACGTTGTCGGCCTTGCCGAACGGGGTCTCGACGGAGTCGAGCGCGACCGAACCCACGACCAGCACGGCGCGCGTCACATGCGCTCCGGCGCGGTGATGCCGAGTACGGCGAGTCCGTTCTGCAGCACGATCTGCGCGGCACGGGCCAGGACCAGCCGGGCGTTCATGACGGGGTCCGGTTCGTTGAGCACGTGCGCCGTGTGATACCAGAGGTGCACCTTGCCCGCCGTGTCGTGCAGGTAGGTGGCCAGGCGGTGCGGCTCGAGCGCCGCCGCTGCGCCCGACAGCAGCGCCGGATAGTCGAGCAAGGCCTTGATCAGTTCCTGCTCCTCGGGGCGAGACAGCTGCGCGAAGTCCACGCCATCGCTCGACACGGTCGCGGGGTCGATCTCGCCGACGCGGAAGATGCCGGACAGGCGCGCGTGCGCCATCTGGATGTAGTACACCGGATTCTCTTCCGACTGCGCGCGCGCCAGATCGACGTCGAACTGGAGCTGCGAATCGCCCTTCCGCATGAGAAAGAAATAGCGAACCGCATCGCGCCCCACCTCGTCGATCAGGTCTCGCACCGTCACGTAGCTGCCCGCGCGCTTGGAGATCTTCACTTCCGCCCCACCCTTCATCACGGTGACCATCTGGTGAAGGACGTACTCGGGATACCCTTCGGGAATCCCCAAGTCGAGCGCTTGGAGTCCGATCCGCACCCGGGTCACGGTACTGTGGTGGTCGGAACCCTGGACGTTGATGGCCCGATGGAACCCGCGCTCCCACTTGGTCACGTGATACGCCACGTCGGGAACGAAATAGGTCGGCTCGCCGCCCTTGTCCGGGCTGCGCACCATCACACGGTCCTTGTCATCGCCGAAATCCGTGGTCTTGAGCCAGAGCGCGCCGTCCTTCTCGTACGTGTGGCCGGCGGCAACGAGACGGCGGATGGTCTCGTCCACCTTGCCATCGGCGTAGAGCGACGATTCCAGAAAGTAGACATCGAACTTCACGCCGAACGCCTGCAAATCGCGGTCCTGCTCCCCGCGCAGCTCCTGGACCGAGAACTGGCGCACGCCGTCGAGGTCGGCCCCCTCGGCGTCGGTCGGGTGCAGTTCCACGTACCGCTGGGCGATCTCGCGGATGTACTCCCCGTGGTAGCCACCCTCGGGGATCGCCACGTCGCGGCCACGGAACTCCGCGATTCGCGCCTGCACGCTGACCGCGAGATTGGCGATCTGGGCGCCGGCGTCGTTGTAATAGAATTCCCGCGTCACCTTCCAGCCCGTCGCTTCGAGCAGCGATGAGATCGCATCGCCCAAGGCCGCCTGGCGCCCGTGCCCCACGTGCAACGGCCCCGTCGGATTAGCCGACACGAACTCCACGTTCACCGGCTGCCCGCGGCCGGTGTCGTCGCGGCCATAGTCCCCCGCCAGGGCGAGCAGCCGTTCGAGGCCGTGCGCCAACGTGTCGACGGCCACACGGAAATTGATGAACCCGGGCCCCGCGATCTCCGCCGAACTCACGCCGGCACGCGCCAGGTTCAGCCCATCGATGATCTGCTGCGCGAGTTCACGCGGCTTCTGTCCCACGCCCTTGGCCAGCACCATGGCGAGATTGGTGGCCCAATCGCCAAACGACGGGTCGCGCGGGCGTTCGAGCACCGGGATCATGTCATCGGGTGCACCCAAGGCTCGCGCCGTCCGCGTGAGTTCGGCGCGGAGCCGGTCTTCACCGGACGTCATGCGTCTCTCTTCGGGGGATTCTTGGGAGCGCTCGACGTGCCGCCACTCGAGTCGGCCGCTGGTGCCGGAGTCGGCGAGTTGCCGTCGGACGCCGGCTTGGCCGCACCCTCGCTCGTCTGCCCCTTCGACGTGTCTGAATCAGACGTGGAAGGCCTTGTGCCACCACGTGTTGCGTGGGCATTCTTCCCGTAATCCGTGAGGTAGAATCCGGAGCCCTTGAACACGAGCCCACCACCGGCCGACATGCGCCGGTGTGCCACCGCCCCGCATTGTGGGCACGCGACTTCCAACTCGGACGAGCTGATCGTCCGATAGAATTTCTCGAAGTCGTGACCGTTGGGACAGCGATACTCGTAAGTAGGCATTTCGTTGGCACTTAAGACAGCGAAAGCTACCCCCCGCGCGAGGGGCGTACAAGTGCGCGACGTGCGCCCAGCGCCGAACGCGAAAGCGCGGTGTGCGAGGGTTTCGGTCGCGAACCAGCGCTACGCCGGCCGGTACTCGCCCCACTGAGCGCGCAGGGCATCGGAGATCTCGCCGACGGTGGCCCGGGCCCGCACCGCGTCGATGATCCGCGGCATGAGGGCCGGGCGGCTCGCCGGCGCGCCGCCCTTGGCGTACGGCGCCGCGGTCGCGCCTAGGGCTTCCACGGCGCGAGCGGTGGCCCGCGCATCGCGCCGGGCTCTGGTCTGCGTCAGGCGCGCCACCTGACCGCGCTCGAGTTCGCGGTAGTCGGGCGCCGGGATCACGAGGGGCGGCGCGGCGTCGGCAAACGTGTTGACGCCGATTACCGGGGTGTCGCCGCGCTCCACCGCCACCTGATATTCGTACGCGCTGCGGGCGATCTCTTCCTGGAAGAACCGCGCCTCGATGGCGCGTGCCGCACCGCCGCGCTCGGCCACCTGCGCCATGAGTTCGGTGGCCGCCCTCTCCAGCTCGTTGGTCAGCCGCTCCACGTGGTAGCTCCCAGCCAGCGGATCGGCCGTCAGCGCCACGCCGGACTCGTAGCCGATGATCTGCTGCGTGCGGAGGGCGAGCGTGGCCGCCTGCTCGGTGGGAAGGGCGAGCGCTTCGTCGTACCCATTGGTGTGCAGCGACTGCGTGCCGCCCAGCACCGCGGCGAGGGCCTGCACCGCCACGCGCACCACGTTGTTGAGGGGCTGTTGGGCCTGGAGCGTGACGCCGCCCGTCTGCGTGTGGAAGCGCAGGCGGCAGCTCCGGTCGTCGGCGCCAAACCGGTCGCGCATGAGCCGCGCGTAGAGCCGGCGCGCGGCGCGGAACTTGGCCACTTCCTCGAACAGGTCGTTGTGGGCCGCGAAGAAGTAGGAGAGCCTGGGCGCGAACGCGTTCACGTCGAGGCCGGCCGCGACGGCACGTTGCACGTATTCCACCGCGTTGGCAAAGGTGAACGCCAGCTCCTGCACCGCCGTGGCCCCCGCCTCGCGCATGTGGTAGCCGGAGATCGAGATCGGATTCCAGTTCGGCACCTCGTCGGCACAGAACCGGAACACGTCGGCGATCAGGGCCAGCGACGGCTCGGGCGGGAAGATGTAGGTGCCGCGCGCGATGTACTCCTTGAGGATGTCGTTCTGAATGGTGCCACTGAGCTCGCTGCGCGCGAGCCCTCGCTCCTCGGCGACCACGATGTACATGGCCAGCAGCATGGATGCCGTGGCATTGATGGTCATCGAGGTGGACACACGATCGAGCGGCAGGTCGGCGAGCAGTGTGTGCATATCATCCACCGTGTCGATCGCCACACCCACGCGGCCGACCTCGCCGAGCGCACGCGCGGAATCAGAATCGATCCCCATCTGCGTGGGCAGATCGAACGCGACCGACAGCCCCGTCTGCCCGGCGTCGAGCAATAGCCGAAAGCGGGCGTTGGTCTCGGCCGCCGTTCCGAAGCCCGCATACTGCCGCATGGTCCAGAGCCGGCCACGGTACATGTCCGGTTGGATCCCGCGGGTGAACGGAAATTGGCCGGGATCACCGAGGTCGCGGGCATAGTCGAGCGGGACCGCCGGCGGACGGACGACCGGGGGAACCGGGAGACCGGAGGGAGTGGAGTTCGGCAAGGAAGGCATGGGATCGAAACAGAGGAACAGCGCAGCGCCGATACTACGCAGGAGCGGAAGTGGGCGGCGGGTTGAGAATGGCGGGCGATGGAGGCAGAGGATGGTGCCCTAAGCGAAAGAGACGACGTGGCTCCGAATGTAGCTGGTTCTCGCGGGAACGGCCGCATCGTTCTCCCATCACGAGCACCAGAGCGTCTTGGCCGTCACGCCGTCGCCATCTCGCCCCGCAACACCCGCTCCGCCAACTCCACATCCGCTCGGCTCCCGATATACAACGGCGTCCGCTGGTGCAGCTCGGTGGGCTGCACGTCGAGGATCCGCTGCACCCCATCGCTGGCCAGTCCGCCGGCCTGCTCCACGATGAACGCGAGCGGATTCGCCTCATACAGCAGCCGCAGCTTGCCGGCCGGCGACTCGCGATTGCGCGGATAGGCGAAGATGCCGCCGCCGAGCAGATTGCGGTGAAAGTCGGCCACCAGCGACCCGACGTAGCGAATGCTCAGCGGCTTGCGGTCGCCCTCGATTCCACGGTAGCGCCGCATGATCGCGCGCACGTCCTCGTCCCAGAGTTGCGAGTACGAATCGTTCACCGACAGATAGCGGCCGGCCTGCGGGATCTGGATGTTGGGATGGGAAAGCAGGAACTCGCCGATCGAGGGATCCAGCGTGAACCCGTGCGCCCCCTGGCCAGTGGTGTACACGAGCATCGTGCTCGACCCGTAGATGACGTAGCCGGCGGCCACCTGGCGGCGGCCCGGCTGCAGCATGTCCTCCATCACGCCGTCGCGTCCGCGCGTGATCTTCGGTACCACGGAGAAGATCGTCCCCACGGGGACGTTGACGTCGATGTTCGACGAACCGTCGAGCGGATCGAACAGCAGCGCGTACTTCCCGGTGCGGAACTCGGGCGGGATGGGAATGATCCCGGCTTCCTCCTCCGAGGCCATGGCGCACAGGCGTCCGGTATGATCCATCGCCTTCACGATCGTCTCGTTGGCGAAGAGGTCGAGCTTCTGCTGGATCTCCCCCTGCACGTTCTCCGTGCTCGCCGAGCCGAGGATGTCTACCAGGCCGGCGCTGCGCACCTTGTTGGCGATCATCTTGGCCGCGAGTGCGAGATCGTACAGGATGTTGGACAGATCCCCGCTCGCGTCGGGATGCAGCCGTTCCTGCTCGATGATGAACCGCTCGATCGTGACGACCGAAGTCGACGTGTGATTGACCACGAACCCGTCCTCGGTGAGGGAGGGACTGAAAAGGAACTTGAGGGCCGAGTGGCGCGGCGGGCAAGTCCGGAGATTCCGCAGTACGTCGCCGCCACCCCCGCACCACACGGCGGGACTCGACGGCACCGGCGGCGCCGTCACGCACGGACCAGCGGGCGCACGTGATCGAAGATCAGCTCGGTCTCGATGTGCCCCACTTCCTTGCGCGACAGGAACCGGTCGAGCGCCAGATCGCGAAGGTGCTGCGCATCGCGCGCCACGACGTGGACGAGGAAATCGATCTCTCCGCTCACGTGGTACACATCGACGACTTCGGGAATCGTGATCACATAGGCGCGGAACCGCTCGAAATTCTCGCGCGAATGCTGCGGAATGCGCACGGCGATCATGGCCTCGATGCCATAGCCGAGCACGGCCGGATTGACGTCGGCATGAAAGCCCTGCACCGCCCCGGTCGCGACCAGTCGTCGCACGCGCTCGTGGCAGCTGGAAGGGGCCAGGCCCACGCGCGCCGCCAGTTCCTTATTCGAGAGCCGAGCATTGTTCGCGAGGAGGGCCAGAAGCTGGTGATCCGTTTGGTCGAGCGGTCGATTTTCCATATGATTGCCGAAAAGTATTCGTTAGACAATCCGGGCGTCCGAACACTATTCTACTAGCATGGCCCACACGGAAGCAAATTCCATGATCCAGCGCTCGATCGACACCACCGGCGTCCATGCAGGACGCGAGGACTTCCGACAGCTCGGGGTCCACGCTCCGCCCCTCGACCTGTCCACGACCTACCCGATCGGCGAACTCAGCGAGGCCATCCATGACATCGATGCGATGATTGCCGGCGACCGTCCCGAGCGGAACGCCATCTACGCCCGACTCGCCAATCCCACCGTCGACCGCTTCGAACGCGCATTTGCCCAACTCGAGGCCGCCGACGACGCCGTGAGCTATGGTTCCGGCATGGCGGCGGTCACGGCTGCGCTCCTCGTGGCTCGCCAGCGCGGATCGCACGTGGTGGCCGTGCGCCCGCTGTATGGCGGCACCGACCACCTGCTCGCGTCCCGTCTCCTATCGCTGGAAGTGACCTGGGCCGCGGCCGACGGGGTGGCCGCGGCGATCCGCCCCGACACATCACTCGTCGTCATCGAGACCCCGGGCAATCCCACCCTCGCCCTCGTCGATATCGCTGACGTCGTGCGCCAGGCCGGACGCGTGCCCGTGCTCGTCGATTCGACGTTCGCCACCCCCGTGCTCCAGCAGCCCCTGACGCTGGGCGCCACGCTCTCCCTGCACAGCGCCACCAAGTATCTGGGGGGCCACGGCGACGTGATGGCCGGAGTCATCGCCACCAACGACGATTGGGCGGGCGCGCTTCGCCAGGTCCGCATCCTCACTGGCGCCGTGCTGCACCCCATGGGGGCGTACCTGCTGCACCGCGGGCTCCAGACCCTGGCCGTGCGCGTGCGCACGGCCCAGGCCGGCGCGATCACGATCGCCAAGCGCCTGGCGGCCGACCCGGCCGTCGAACGCGTGTACTTTCCCGGCCTTCCGGGCGGCGATCCACGAGGGCTCCTGGGACGACAGATGCGCGGCCCGGGCGCGATGATCAGCTTCGACATGGCCGGCGGTTTCGACGCGGCCGCCGCCGTGCTCCGCGACGTCCAACTCATCACGCCCGCCGTGAGTCTCGGCTCCACCGATACGTTGATTCAGCATCCGGCGGGGCTCACGCACCGAGTGATCGGCGAAGCGGCGCGCTTGGAAGAGGGGCTCAGCCCCGGCATGCTGCGCCTCAGCATTGGCCTCGAGTCGCCCGACGACATCTGGGCCGACCTCACGCGCGCGCTGACCGCCGCGCTGCCTGCAACCGTCACCGGCCATTCGTCGTCACCTGCCTGGACCGTGACCGTGTGACCGTCCGTCCGCACCACCAGGGTGGACAAGCGATCGGTGCGCAGCACCTGAGCGCCGGAGGCGGCCAGGCGCCGCATGACGGAGGAGCTGGGATGCCCGTAGATGTTCCCTGCGCCCACTGACACGAGCGCCACGCGGGGCGTTACGGCATCGAGGAACTCGGGCGTCGTGCTGGTGGAGCTGCCGTGGTGCCCTACCTTGAGCACGTCGGCATCGAGATACCGGCGCTCGTGCGTCAGCAGCCAGTCCTCCTCTCCGCGCTCGGCGTCGCCCACGAGGAGCATGCGCACCTCGCCCACGCGCACGAGCACGATGGCACTCGCTTCGTTGGCGTCGCGCAGCCCTGACGTCCAGGCGGAATCGGGGCCGAGAAAGGTGAGGGTCGCCTCGTCCACAACCAGAGAATCGCCGGGGTGCACGCGGTGCCAGATCGTGCCGTCGCGGCGCGCTTCGAGCAGGGACGCCCGGTACGCCTGGCCGGCCCGCGTGTACGCCGCATCGTAGTAGTCGCGCGGGCGCAGGGCGCGCAGGACACTCGCCGCGCCGCCGACGTGATCGTCGTGCGGATGTGAGAGGATGAACGCCGCCAGCGTTCCCCCGCGGTGCGCGAGGTACGGCACGACCGTCGACCGCCCGGCATCGCCCCCGCGCCAGACGCGGCCCGCGTCCATCAGCACCCAGTGGCCGCGCGCCGTACGCAGCGCGATGGCGTCGCCCTGCCCGACGTCGATCACGTGCAGTTCGGTGCGCCCATTCCCTGCGGGCGCCAAGGGCGC
This sequence comes from Gemmatimonadaceae bacterium, assembly GCA_035533015.1. Classification (NCBI taxonomy): domain Bacteria; kingdom Pseudomonadati; phylum Gemmatimonadota; class Gemmatimonadia; order Gemmatimonadales; family Gemmatimonadaceae; species Gemmatimonadaceae bacterium. The sequence goes on from DATLUQ010000058.1 coordinate 96,751, forward strand.
CCACGCGATCACGCCCAGCGCCCCGGCCGCGACCGTCGCGGCGCGCGCCGGAAAGCGACTCACGCAAGCCACGACGAGCGCGACGGCAAACACAACGCCGAATGCCGCCGCCAGTGCGGACGGGGCCACGGCGACCGCTGCGCCGGGCACACCCGCCGCCGTCGAGGCGACGTACTCGAAGGCGCGCAACGCTGGGTGGGCAGCGTCGGCGAACCACCGCGCCACGACCGGAACCGGCGCGAGCGCGAGAGCCAGGAACATCATCGGCTGTGCCAGCGCGATCACCGGCGCCGCGAAGACGTTCGCGACGGGCCCGATGAGGCTGACCCGGCCAAAGCTCCAGGCGACGAGGGGCGCGGTGACCACGGTGGCCATGGTCGAGCCGAGCACGATGCCGGTCACCGCGCGCACGCTGGAGTGGCCGGCTCGCAGCCGCGGCCAGCGATGCGAGAGCGCACCGGCGGCCACGAGTGCCGCGACCCCCGCGATGCTCAACTGATACCCCACGTCGGCGACGGCCCGCGGGTCGCCCAGCGGAACGGCGGCCCCCAGCGCGAGCACCGACCAGGGGGACACGGGACGCTGCCAACGGCGAGATACGACGACCACGCCGAGCATCACCGCCGAGCGCAGCGCCGGCGGCGGTGCGCCGAGCATGGCCACGTACGCGCCGATCACCGCCAGGGTGGCGACGTCGGCACGCCGCCGCGATAGACGCAAGAGCTGGAACACGAGATCCGCGGCCACGGCGATGAGAGCGACGTGCAAGCCGGAAATCGAGAGCATATGGGCGAGGCCGGCGGCAGCGTACCGATCGCGCATCTCGGCGGGAATGCCGCGCTGGTCGGCCACGAGCAGAGCGCGGGCGAGTGGCGCGTCGGACCCGAACAGCGCATCCACGCGTCGTCCGGCGCGATCGCGCCAGCGCACGAGCATCGACCCGGGCTGCGGCGCCCGGAGCCGCGCGCCCTGCACCAGCAGCCCGCGGCGCGAGCGGACGACGGTGCCGAACGCCGTTACGATGGAGCCGCCGTTGGCCCTTCCCTGCTGCACGGCCAGCGACACGTTCGCGTGGCAAGCGATCGCGGTGCCACGCGCCAAGGCGCCTGGCTCGGCTGCGTCCAACAACTCCACGCGGAACTCGCGCCGCGCAGCGAGGGTGTCGACGCATCGGGCATCGTCACGCGCCGTCGCGCCCGCGACCAGGACGCCCGCCGCCAGGAGTACGGCGCCGCCGGCGATGTCGAGGCGCCGGGCGCACCAGGCCACGATGCCGGCTGCCGTCGCGAGGATCGCGGCAGCGGCGCCCAGGCCGGCGAAGCCGATGTGCAGGCCGGCCGCGTAAAGAACGACCCCGGTTGCGAACAGAGGCATGGCGCAGCGGGAACAGGGGCGGCCCCTTTCCCGCTGCGCGGGACGTCAGCCGGCGGCGGGTGGGGTGACCTTGTGGGACGGGTCGTGCCTGGGAGACGCCGCCACGCGCTTCATGGCGTCGAGTACCCAGACCGCGAGCTCCGCGCGGCCCTGGTCGCTGCGCAATTCGAGATTGGCCAGCGCCCAGCCCGTGCCGGTGTTCGCGTATCGCGGGCGAAGATGGTTGAGCACCCACGCCGACACGTCATCAGCGCACTGCGGACAGGCGCAAAAATCCTCGCCCTTGGCGAGCAGTTGGGCGTGAATCTCGCGCACCACTTCCTCGACGAGGTTCTTCATCCGGCCAGGGGGAGCGGCTGGCGCTCGGTGACGATGGCCCCCGTGAACGTGGAGCCGGTGGTGCCGGTGAGTTCGACGGTGAGGTACTGGCCGAGCAGCGCCGCATCGCCGGGTACGAGCACCGTCTTGAAGTCGCGGGTGCGCGCCTGGAGCAGGTCGCCGCCGCGCCGCGCCTCCTTCTCCACGAGCACCTCCACGCGGCGGCCGAGGCGCTCGAGATTCCGTGCGCGCGAACCGCCGCGTACAGTGTCGACCAGCCGCGCCAACCGATCGCTCGCCACCGCGTCGGTGACCGTATCGCTGGCCGGCAGCCGCGTGGCCGGAGTGCCTTCGCGCAATGAGAACTTGAACGTGAAGGCGTCGGCGAAGCCGATCGCGCGCACGGCGCTCAGGGTCTCGTCGAAGTCGGCGTCGGTCTCTCCCGGAAACCCGACGATGACGTCGGTCGTGAGGCTGAGCCCGGGGATCGCGGCGTGCAGTCGCTCGACGCACGCGAAGTACCCCTCGCGCGTGTACCGGCGAAGCATGCGTTTGAGCACGCGCGTACTGCCCGACTGCATCGGGAGGTGGACGTGCTCGCAGACCGCGGGCACCTCGGCCATCGCGCTGATCACCCGGTCGCTGAAGTCGTTGGGATGCGGGCTGGTAAATCGCAGGCGGCGGATGCCGGGCACCGTGCCCACGGCGCGGAGCAGGTCGGCGAAGTCGTGCGTGCCGTCATGGTACGAGTTCACGGTCTGCCCCAGGAGCACGATCTCGGTCATGCCCTCGGCCACGACGTCGGCCGCCTCGCGCACGACGTCGGCGAGTTGCCGGCTGCGCTCGGGACCGCGCGTGGTGGGCACGATGCAGTAGGTACAACGGTAGTCGCACCCCCGCTGCACAGGGATCCAGGCCTTGACCTTGTCGAACCGGCGCGGCCTGAAGTCCTCGTAGTGCTCCTCGAGATCGAACGTCGTGGCGGTGGCGCGCTCGCCATGGCGGGCCCGGTCGACCAGCGCCGCCAGCGCCCGGTAGCCGTCGGGGCCTATGACGAAACTCACATGGCGCGCCGATTCGAGGAGGCGGGGGCCCAATCGCTGGGCCATGCACCCGGTGACCCCGACCACGGCCCCCGGCTTCATATCGCGTTTGAGTTCACCGAGCCGCCCGATCACCCGCTGCTCGGCATGCTCGCGAATGGCGCATGTGTTGACGAGGATCACGTCGGCGGTCCGCGGATCGGCCGCCTCGCCGTAGCCGTGCGCGCCGAGCGATCCGAGCATCAGCTCGGAATCGCTCACGTTCATCTGGCAGCCGTAGGTCTCGATGTAAACGGTCGGACGGGCGTCGGAACTCATTTCGGCGGCGGTTGGGCGTCTCGAGGGACGTTAAAGATAGCGGTGGGCAGCAGCCACGAGCGAGCCGCCAGCGCCGGCGCCCAGCCGACCGACGAACCGGTGCCCTCTTGGCAACGTCGGGTCGGCCAGGCGAACGGTCAAATAGTCCTCGGTCAGTCCCGAGCGGTCTGGTCCCCTGCCCACGACGATCACGTCCGCGCGGGCGCCGGCGCGCGATGCGGCATACGCCGTTTGCTTGCACGCGGCCAGTAGCCGCAGCTCGGCCGCACGCGCGCGCGCCACCGGTGGCGCGACCGGATCGGGCAGCCGCACGGCGGGGGTGCCCGGGCGGCCCGAGAACGGGAAGACGTGCAGGTAGGTGAAGGGCAGCCGCTCGCAGAGGGCCACGGTGCGCGCGTGATCCTCGTCGGTTTCACCGGGAAATCCCGTGATGACGTCAGCACCCAATCCGAAGGCCGGGCGCCCGGCCGTGAGTCGCTCGATGCGCACGGCATACTGCTCGGGGGTGTACCAGTGCCGACCCATCCGCCGGAGCAGGCGCCCCGACCCCGACTGGAGGGGGGAGTGCAGGAACGGGGCCACACGGTCGCCACCGCCGGTGAGCAGCGCGCCAATCCGGTCGTCCACCTCGGTGGCCTCAACCGACGACAGACGAAAGCGCACGAGCGGCACCTCACGGACCAGCCGCTCGAGCAAGGCGCCGAGCGAGGTCCCAAGGTCGACGCCGTAGGTGCCGATATGGATCCCCGTGAGGACGATTTCAGGATGGTGCTCGGCGAGCCGGGCCGCTTCGCGGACGAGTTCGTCGGCCGGGCGGCTGCGATTGGCTCCGCGCGCCATCGTAGTGGCGCAAAAGGTGCAGTGCTCGTCGCAGCCGTCCTGGATGCGGAGCAGCGCGCGCGTGCCCTGTTGCCGTGCGCCAGCGGACGGACGCACGGCATCGATGCCGAGCGCGCGGGCCACGGCGTCGGCGTCTCCCCCAGGGACCACGTGCGTCACGCCGGGTAGCGCCGCGAGGGCGGGCCGGCGGTCGTCGAGCCCGGCCACGCAGCCCATCACGACCGTGCGCAACCGGGGCGCCTCCCGCGCGGCGCGCCGCACGGCGTGGCGCACGTCGGCTTCGGCCTGCGCCGTGACGGCGCAGGAATTGAACACGGCCGCGTCGGCGCCCTCGGAAGTGCCGACCACCTCGTGTCCGGCAGCCGTGATGATGGCGCGCACCGCTTCGGTGTCGGCGTGGTTGGCGCGGCAGCCGAACGTGCGCAGGTAAACCCTCACGGGACAGCCGGCCCGGATCCCGGCGGGAGGAGTGCGGGCGCGGGAGGATGCACGGGAAGGGTGAAGTGGAAGGCGCTGCCCTGGCCCGCTCCACCGCTCCGTACCCAGATCCTGCCGCCGTGCGCGCCCACCACCAGCTTGCAGAAGGCAAGGCCGAGCCCCGACCCGCCGAGGTGCGGCGCGTTAGGGCTGTGCACCTGTTCGAACTTGCGGAAGATGATGTCCTGATACTCGGGCGGGATACCTGGACCGTTATCGGCCACGGTGAACAGGATGCCGTCGCCCTCCCGCCGCGCCGTGAGCTGAATGGCCACGGCGGTGGCGGAGTGGGTGACGGCGTTCTGCACGAGGTTGCCGAACACGCGGCGGAGAAGTGCCTTGTCGGCTTCGATCACCGGCGCGTCGTCGGTCACGTCCACCGTTGCGGTGGCGCCGGCCTGCCGCAGTCGGGTGGCCCACTCGTAGACGACTTCGTTGAGTATCGCCGCGGGTGCGATCGGCTCGAGCTTGAGCGCCACCGTCGTTTCTTCGATCCGCCGGATCTCGAGCAGGTCCTCGATGAGCGAGAGCAGATCCTCGGCCTTGCCCTCGGCCTCGACGAGGGCGCTCCGCTGCGGCTCGAGCAGCGAGCCGAAGTCCTCGTCGAGGAGCATCTCCAGCGTGGCCAGGACGGCGGTGAGCGGCGACTTGAGGTCGTGTACGATCATCTTCATAAGATCGTCGCGCAGTTTCTCGAGCTCGCGCAGCTTGCGCGAACTCTCCTCCAGCGCGTCCATGGCGCTTTTGAGCCGCAGTAGACTGCGCACGCGCGCACCGAGCACCAGGCGATTGTGCGGCTTGGTGAGAAAATCGTCCCCGCCGGCCTCGATCCCCTTCACGCGGTCGGTCGTGTCGTTGAGCGCCGTGACGAAGATGACGGGCACGCGAGCGGTGCGCGGATCGCGCTTGATGCGCCGGCAAACCTCGAACCCGGTGTCGCGGTCGTCGCAGCCGAGATCGCCGGCCGGCATCGCGACGTCGAGAATGCACAGATCCGGGTGATGAGCGAACGCGGCGGCAAGCGCCCCAGGCCCGTCGGTGGCGGCGATGGCGCGAAAGCCCAACACGTGGAGCTGGTCGAACAGCAGCTCGACGTTGGCCTCGACGTCGTCGGCGACGAGGATCAGAGGAGCATCAGCCGATTCCGCGCCCGTCTCCACGTCGCGGGATCACGGCCGAATGGTGAGACCGGCGTTCATCGTCCATGCCGACTCGGAAATGCCGATGCCCGCGCTGCGCGTCATGCGGACCAACCCGAGATCGAAACTGGCGTGGCCCTGCGCCATGCTGAAGCCGAGCCCCCCGGCCAGCGACGCCTCGCGCACCTGGTGGCCATCGGCGGGAAACGGCAGGTCACGCCAGCGGCTGCCCACCCGCAAGGCCACCGGGAGTTCCCCGAGCCTGGGCCCGGTGAACTCCACGCCCACGGACGAATCCCACGAGTTCATGGCGGTGCCGCTGGCCGAGTCCATCGTACCAAGCCGCGACCAGCTATCGTATGCGGTGCGGAACGCCAGCACGGTGCCGGTGAAGCCGGTGTACACGAGGCCCAGCCCGAACTCGTCGGGCACGTTGGCCCTGGCGATGAGCGTGTCCCCCACGGTCTGCTCGAACGGCCCGCCTCGCCGGAACGACACCGCCAGCCCGCCGAGCGATGGCTCGACCAATTCGGCGCCGACCGACAGCGCGTTGCCGGTGAAGGTGTTGGTGATCGGCAGGACGCTGTTCCCGTACCGCACGGTGTCGGCGAAGCTCAGTCGCGTTGTCACGATGTCGCGGCCGTTGATCGCATGGGCGGCAACGCCGAGCCGCAGCCAGCTGACGGGCATGTACGCGGCGGTGAAGGCGATATCGTTCACCGAGCCGTCGCTCGTCGTCGTCGAATTGAAGTCCACGGTGTCGCCGTTCAGGATCTGCTGCTGCGGCGAGGTGGTCTGCCAGGACCGGTCGAGCAGAGTGGACGACGACACGCCGACGATGAACTTGTCGCTGAATGGCAGCGCGCCGATGAACACCGGGAACCGCTGGGTGCTCGAACTGGCAGTGTTGTTCCCATCGGTCACGCGGCGGAATTCGGGGGCCATCTGAACCGACACGGCGGCACTCCCGAATTCGAGCAGGGCCGCCGGGTTCACCGGAGAGGCCGGGTCGAACTCGGCGAGCGCGCCACCGGTCCCCATGGCCCGGGCACTGAACTGGCCCGGCGGGTAGCCCAGCCCCTGCACGCTGAGGCTGCCCTGCGCACGCACGGCGCACGGGGCAACGACGAGGACCAGCACGACGAGCGCCCCAGCCCATGGCGACATGCGGCTCTTCATGGCGTGATCCCGGTAATCTGATTCGGCGAATAGACGATGCGGATGCGCGGCCGGAGGCTCGGCGCACCGGAAGAGGGCGTGAACCAATACTGCGCGCCCGAGGCGCCTTCGAGCTGGGCGACCAACGCGACGGCTCGCGGATCGCTGGTGCCGAGCGCCGTGTGCCAGAGGCGCACGAGCTGGACCATCTCGAACTGCCGCTGTCCACTGTCGGCCGGCGCGAATCGTTCCAGTGTATCGAGGCCCAGCGTACCGACCGTCGAGAGCAGCCCGAGCGCGCGATACAGATCTGTCACGGCGGTCGTCGCCAGCACTGCCTGCGGCCAGACCGCCATCGTATCGTGGGCGTCGGGGGACAATGGGTTTGGCACCTGATTGAGCAGCAGGGTCGCCCGAACTACGGTGGTTGAATCGACGATTCCCGACGGCAGACTGAAGCGGATATACACCCGTTGGCCAGGCAAGCCGCCGACGCGCAGCAGCGGGGCCGAGACCGGCGGCGTCCCGTGCACTACGATGAGGTAGTCGGAGAGGTCGGTGAGCAGCGGGCTGCCTGCCGGCGTACGCGTCATCGGGAACACGGTGGAGAAGGTAACCCCGGTCGTGTCGCCCGCTGCCGCCGGCTTGAACATGATACCCGCGATCGAGGTCAGCGACGTCCCCACGCGGATCTCGGCGCGCGACGGCCCCGTGACCTGTACGCCCAGCCGCAACCGCTTGTTCGCCCTGATATACGCCAGGAGCGAATCGTTCGAGATGGGAATCTTCAGGCTATCGGGGCCCAGGGAGTCGGGGGCGTAGGTCTGGGAGCCGAGCAGCCGGTCGGGTGAGAACAAAGGCGCGAGGACGGCCACCGCCGTGTCGGTCGCGGTGCTGTCCTGATTGCCCGTGTCGACGTCGTACACGTTGACCGTGATCGGCGCGCCCGGCAGCGTGAGCGACGTGTCCCGGCGCAGCACCAGGAACGCACTGTCCACCGCCTGGATGGACGAATCAACGACGGCGGTGCCGCGCCGCCACGTGGTGGGCAGCGAGTCGAAGCGGAGGATCGCGCGCGTGTCGATCGTGTCGCCGCGCGTCGAAATCAGCATGTACCGCTCCTGCCCGATGGCCGGGAATCCGGTCACCGTGGTATCGACCACCACCGCGTCGATCACCGTATCGCGCATGGTGATGGCCTGACCCGGGCAGAGCGACGGGCAGGCCGCGTTCGATTCGAGATTATCACTGCACGCCCCGATCACGGCAATCGTAACCGCCGCGATGAGGAGCGAGACCCTTCGGCTACGGGGCAGGAACACTGACACCATCCACGTGTGGCTAGTGACGACTGTGATCGAGAGAATGCGGCGTGAAGGCGTGCGGTAGCAGTTCGGCCAGGGTCCAGCGCGCCTCGCGCCCACCCCGCGTGACGCTCAGCACGACGAGGTCAGGGCTGAATTCGACAAGTGCCTGGCGGCAGATGCCGCACGGCGGCGTGGGCTCGGCCGCTTCGGTGGCGATGGCCAACGCGAGGAACTGGCGATACCCCCGCACTACCGCGGAGCCGAGGGCGACGCGCTCGGCGCATACGCCCCCCGGGTACGACGCGTTCTCGACGTTGCATCCCGCGACAATGATCGCGTCGGGCGTGAGAAGCGCCGCGCCCACGCGGAACCCGGAGTAGGGGGCATACGCCGCTTCCATGGCCCGCGCCGCCTCGTCGCGCAACGCGCCGAGCGTGCGCGCCACCAGCGCGTCGGAATCGGGCGGGGCTACCGCACGGGGAGTCACGACGCCACCAACTCCGGCAGGAACGAAGTGCCGCGGCCGCGGAATGCCACCCCCAGCCACTCGGCCACCGTGGCCCCCAGATCCGAAAACGTGCTCCGCCGCCCCAGATCGCGCGGGTGCACCCGCGGCCCGCACGCCAACAGCGGCACGCACTCGCGCGCGTGATCGGTGGATGCCGTGGTGGGGTCGTTCCCGTGGTCGGCGGTGATGAACAGCAGGTCGTCCTCGCGGAGGGCGGACAATAGTGCGGGAAGCGCTGCGTCGAACTGGCGCAGCGCCCCATAAAACCCCGGAACGTCGTTCCGGTGCCCGAATTGCTGGTCGAAATCTAGCAGGTTGGCGAACAGGAACCCATCGGCGCTCCCGTCGATCCACTCGCCGATGGCGGTCAATCCCTCAGCGTTGTCCGCGAAATGCCGCGACGTGATCCCCCGTCCGGCGAACAGATCGTCCACCTTTCCCACCCCGGTGCTGGGGATCCCCGCCTGCGCCAGTGCGTCGAGCAGCGTCTCCCCCGGCGGTTGGATGGAGTAATCCCGGCGGCTCTTCGTGCGCGTGTAGGCACCGGGCGTCCCCACGAATGGCCGGGCGATCACCCGCGACACATCGTGCGGCGGCACCAGCATCCGCCGCGCGGCCTCGCACCCGCCGTACAGCTCGTCGAGCGGAATCGTGCCCTCGTGGGCCGCGATCTGGAAAACGGAATCGGCCGACGTGTAGAGGATCCATTTACCGGTTCGCTGCTGCTCGGGGCCGAAGCGATCGATGACCGCGGTGCCGCTGCCCACGACGTTGCCGAGCACCGCCCGACCCGTGAGGCGTGCGAACTCGTCCACGACCTCGGGTGGGAATCCGTGGGGATACGTCGGAAACGGCCGCGCGAGGTGCAGTCCGGCAATCTCCCAGTGCCCGGTCGTGCTGTCCTTGCCGGCCGATTTCGGTTCCATCAGCCCCCAGGCGCACGTGGCATGGCGCGTGGGTCCGAGACCGGCCAGTGCGGCGATGTTGCCCATCCCGGCCGCCTGGAGATGGGGCAGGTCGAACCCGCCCGGCACAGCGCGCGCGAGATTGCCCAGCGTGTCGCTGCCGACGTCGCCATAGGCCGCCGCGTCGGGCGCCGCACCGATACCGACGCCGTCCAGAACGACGATCGCGGCGCGCTTGGTCACTCGTGGTCCCCGTAGATGCGCGGAAGACGCGAATGCAGTTCGGTGAGCAGCTCGTACGGCGACAGGTGTCCGAACCGCGCCACGTCCTGCACGGTAAGCAGGTCGTCGCCGTCGCGTCCGATGAGTGTCACCACGTCGCCCACCGCGCAGGGCACGTCGGTGACGTCGACCATCGTCATGTCCATGGTCACCGCGCCCGCCACCGGCACGCGGCGTCCCCGGACCAGTGCCCAGCCCCGGTTGCCCAGCGCCCGACGGTAGCCGTCGGCGTAGCCGAGCGGGAGAGTGGCAATGCGCCGCGGCCAGTCGTCCGGGTGTGACCCCGGGGGCGGATAGGTGGCCCCATAGCTCACCGTGTCGCCGTCGCGGATGGCGCGCAGCTCGACGATCCGCGCCCGTACCGCGACCACGGGTTCTGGATCGAGTCCCGCCTCGGTTCCCACGCCATAGAGAAAGATCCCGGGACGCGCGAGATCCCACTGGGACGGCCCTTCGTTGTGCTCGATGGCGGCCGACGATTCCGCGTGCAGCAGCGCGGGCCGGTGCGTGAGTTGTGCCAACGCCTCCTGGAACCGCTGGGTCTGCACGGCCACCGACGCGCGATCTCTGAGCACCGAGTGATAGTGCGTGAACGCGCCTTCGGGCGGGAACCGGGCCAGCAGGTCGCGACTGGCGCCGATCTCACGCCACGGGATGCCGGCGCGGTTCATGCCGGTATCGATGGAGAGGTGCCACGGCGCCCCGCTCGGCCCCCAGGCAGCGATCGCCGCGCGATCGCCGAGCGCTGGACGGAGACCCGCGGCGCGTGCGGCGTCGAAGGTCTCGGGCAGGATTGGCGTGAGCACGAGGATCGGGCGCACGATGCCGGCGGCGCGGAGCTCTTCTCCCTCGTCGATGGTCCCCACGCCATAGCCCCAGGGCGCGGTCGCTTCGAGCGCGCGCGCCACGCCCACGGCGCCCAGTCCATAGGCGTCGGCTTTGACCATCGGCAGCAACGGAACGCGTGCGGCCGCGGCAATCTTGTCGGTGTTGCGCTTGAGCGCGCCGAGGTCGATTTCGAGCCAGGCGCGCGTCGTGGCCCGAGTCATTGAGCTATCATTCGCAGGGCGGGTAGTATATCGGACGCACGGAGGCGAGGCAAGTGACACGGCCACTTGAAGATACGCTCGAATTGATGAAGGATCTGCGCAAGCGCTGCGAATGGGACGCGGCACAGACGCACGAGTCGTTGCGGCCCTATCTGATCGAGGAAGCCCATGAAGTGGACGATGCGATCCGCTCGGGAGACGACCCGCTGCTGCGGGAGGAGTTGGGTGACCTCCTACTCCAGGTGCTGTTTCACTCGGTGGTGGCCGAGGAGCGCGGCGCGTTCACGTTTGACGATGTGGCCGAGACGTTCATCACGAAGATGAAGGGACGGCATCCGCATCTGTACGGCGATGGGGTGCGGGAACCATGGGAGCAGCAGAAGGCGAAGCGGCGCGGGAGCATCGTGGACGGGCTGCCGGTGGGGCTGCCAAGTCTGCACAAGGCATTTCGCCTTCAGGATCGCGCCGCGGGCGTGGGGTTCGATTGGCCCGACGTGGGCGGGCCGCTGGCCAAAGTCGAGGAGGAGCTGGGTGAGGTGCGCGACGAGTTGGCGCGGATGCCGGCGCGTCCGGCGCACGGACCGCTATACGATCATGCTCATGGCCGGCTGGAAGGCGAACTGGGGGATCTGCTCTTCGCGGTGGTGAACCTGTGCCGGAAGGCGGGCGTGCACCCGGCGCTGGCGCTGGACAGAGCGAACGACAAGTTCGTGCGGCGGTTTCGGGGGATCGAGGAGAAGGCGAAGGCGCGTGGCGTGGACGTGGGAACGGCTGGGTTGGAGGCGTTGGACTTGTTGTGGGACGAGGTGAAGGGGGACGAACGGTAGACAGTGCCGCAGCGCTCCGGCCTGATCCGAGCCCCGGTAAGGCGAGCCGCGGCGCGTCAGCGCACGGGTCCGCAGGCGAAGGGGTCGCAGAACTTCGGGGCGCGCAGGAATGCGGAATCGGCCAGCGCTTCTCGGATTGCATGCATGGCCGAGCCCTCCGTCGGGAAAGCACAGGTACGCCTGGCTTCGCACGGAGCGACGGTATCTTGCCAGCGTCACCAAATCGTCTACCGGGCCGACCGCCCCGGCATCCCACCTGGGCCGTTCGCCTCGCCGCCGCCAGAGCTCGGGCGCGCCACTTCTCCTGGCCTTCAACCACTCTCCCGTGAACGCCAACGGCGCCCCGATCCTGGGACGCCGTGCTCACCGCTCCCGTGTGCCCCCTCCGGCCCTATGGCCGCAACCGGTACATCATGCGCGGGAACGCGATGACCTCGCGAATGTGCGGCAACCCGCAGATCCACGCCACCGTCCGTTCCAGTCCGAGGCCGAATCCGGCGTGCGGGAACGTGCCGTACTTTCGCAAATCCAAATACCACCCGTAGGCATCCATCGGCAGCCCTTCGTCCGTGATCCGCTGCACCAGCCGGTCGTAGTCGTCCTCACGTTGCGACCCACCGATGATCTCGCCGTATCCCTCGGGGGCCAGGCAATCGTCGCACAGCACCGTGCGCGGATCGTCGGGATTCTCCTTCATGTAGAACGCCTTGGCTTCCTTGGGATAATTGATCACGAATACCGGGCGGTCGTAGTCCTCGACGAGCAACGCTTCGTCGTCCGCCCCCAGGTCATCCCCCCACTTCACGGTGCTGCCCTTCCGCTGGAGCGTGGCCACCGCGTCGGTATAGTTGAGGCGCGGAAAGGGCGGCTTCACCGACGCCAGCTTGGCGACGTCGCGTTCCAATTCGTGCAATTCGGCCTGGCGCCGTTCCAGGCACCGCGCCACGAGATACGACACGAAGTCCTCCTGCAACTTCATGTTGTCCTCGGAGTCGTTCCATGCCACCTCCGGCTCGATCATCCAGAACTCGGTGAGGTGCCGCCGCGTCTTGGACTTCTCGGCGCGGAAGGTGGGCCCGAACGTGTAGATCT
>DATLUQ010000059.1 GCA_035533015.1 Gemmatimonadaceae bacterium
TTGCTGTTGTCGCAGGCGGCGGTGCGCCGCCGGGAGATCGCCGTTCGTGCAGTGCTCGGGGCCACCCGGGCCCGGATCGTCCGACAGCTGCTGACGGAGAGTGCCATCCTCGCCATCGGCGGAACCGCCATCGGCGTGCTCGTGGCGCCGCCGATTCTCCGCGTCGTCAACACGATGATGCCGGCGCCGCTGGCCGGCCTCGCCCCTCCGGAGATTGACTGGCGGGTGCTGGGCTTCGCTGCCGCGCTGGCGCTCGTCACGAGCATCGGGTTCGGGCTCTGGCCGGCTCTCGGCTCCGCGCGCGCCGACCTGGGCGAGACGATGAAGGCGGGCGGGGGGCGGGGCGCGACCGTCGGCTCGGGACGGATGCGCCGAAGTCTGGTGGCGGCCGAATTGGCGCTGGCCGTCATGCTGCTCGTCGGGGCAGGACTGACGTTGCGCAGCTTCACGCGCCTCGTGTCCGTGAACAGCGGCATGAATACGTCGCGCGTGGGAACGCTTGAAATGACGTTCGGCTCGGAGGCCAACGACAACACGCGGCGACTGGCCGTCCTCGAAGCCGTCGTGGGGCGCCTCCGCTCGGAACCCGGAATCCAAGCGGCAGGAGTGGTCAACGATCTTCCGCTCCGCGGTGGGGGCGGTATCGGCCTCTCGTTCCACGCCGAAGGCACGCCGGCTTGGAAACCCGGGATGCCGATCGTCTTCGCGCGGTACCTCATCGCGTCGGGCGGCTACTTCAAGGCGCTGGGCATCCCCCTACTGCGCGGGCGTACGTTCGCCGAGAGCGACGATTCCCTGGCACCGAAGGTGGCGGTGATCGACCGGTTGATGGCCGACAGCATCTGGCCCGGGCAGAATGCGGTTGGCCGCCGATTCACCTTCGGCATCGACTCGCTTCATCCCGTTACGGTCATCGGTGTCGTCGGGGCCGTGCATGATTTCAGTCTCGCCGCAACGCCCTTGCTGCAGATGTACTTCCCGATCTCGCAGCAAGCGCCGCAGAACCTCGCGATCGTCGCCCGCGCGACGCTTCCGCCGGAGGCACTGCTCGCCCGGCTTCGCGACGCAGTGCATGCCGTGGATCCGGCGCAGGCCGTCTACCGCGTGCGCATGATGGACGACGTGGTCGGTGCGTCCGTGGCGCCGCAGCGCACGAATGCATTGTTGATCACGATGTTCGGCGCGTTGGCGCTCGTGTTGACGTCGCTCGGGGTCTATGCCGTCGTCGCGTATTCGGTTGCCCAGCGTCGGCGCGAACTCGGCATCCGGGCGGCGCTGGGCGCCACACGCCGCGACCTCACGGCGCTCGTGGCGCGGGAAATGTTCTGGGTGACGGTGCTCGGGCTCGGGGTGGGATTGGCGAGCGCGTGGGCGGCGGCCCGCGTCATGGCATCGTTGGTATTCGGGGTAGGCACGCACGACCCAGCCACGTATGTGGTAGCGCCGTTGGCGCTGCTCGTGCCCGCCGCCCTCGCGACGTTCATCCCAGCCCGCCGGGCGGCGCGCACGAATCCGATGGACACGATTCGGGAGGAGTAGTGGTGACGCGAGAATCGCGGCCGGAGAGCCTGCGGGTCAGAAGCCGTGGCCCCGTCGCCGGCGCGATATTCCTGGCGACCTTCGTCGCCGCGTGTCGAAGCGGGGCGCCGGCGCGGCCGGAACCCGTGGCGTCAGGGCGAGCCTACTGCTGGAGCGTGTTGCGGACTCACGAATCCGAAGACTCGGTCGCGAGCCGCTTTTCCCGCGCCGCGACTGGAGCTGGCTTTCGCCAACCCACGGTAACCAAGGTCGCAGACACGGTTCGCGTCGCGGCGGGTCCCCAGTTGCTCGATGGAGGCCAGTCGAATACGGCGTTCATGGCTGGGGTGAGCGCATATCCGGTTGGCGACAGCGTACGAGTGCGATTCGAGGCGGGATGGATAGTCCCGAAAGATGGATGGAGGACTGAACGGGACAGCCTTTCAGCCCGAGCCCAAGCGCTGTGGTTATGCGACGTCTTCGGGTCGGCCGCGAGATGACCGGTTCGAGGAGGGCGGGCCCTGCACTCGCCGCCCCCTCACCCGCGCGGCGATCGCGTCGATGCCGCGCAGTTCGCGCGCCGTGCGGCTCGCGTTCCAGCTTCGCCGGAAGGACGTGAACGACCGGTGCCCGTCGCGCTCCGCGAGGGCGGCCAACTCGGGCGCGCCGGCGCGCCGCAGCCGATCGCGCAGTAACTGCGCGTCGTGGTGTTCACCCAGACGATCCTGCAGCGTCTTGAGCCGCCGCACGGCGTGCGCCACCCGGCGGTCGGAGTCCAACGGCTCCAGCAGGTAGCGCAGGTGCTTGCCCTCGATGCGCGCCCGATGGGCGCCCGCCACATCGGCCGACGCCCGTGCGCGGGCGAGCGCCCGGGCCAGTCGGCGCCGGTGTTGCCGCAGCAGACTGGCGGTGAGGCCGTGCATGGTCAGTTCCTCGTCGC
The DNA here is from genome assembly GCA_035533015.1 of Gemmatimonadaceae bacterium. Classification (NCBI taxonomy): domain Bacteria; kingdom Pseudomonadati; phylum Gemmatimonadota; class Gemmatimonadia; order Gemmatimonadales; family Gemmatimonadaceae; species Gemmatimonadaceae bacterium. Next base: position 2,459 of record DATLUQ010000059.1, read on the forward strand.
GATCCACCGAGCGGCGCACGTAGTACTGCTCCAACTGGCGCGACAGGCGCTCGGCCGCGGCCGGCAGACGCCGGGCCACGTACTTGGCCGCCGTCTGGGCCGTGCGCTGCTGCTCCACGGGGAGCGCGGCGAGCAGGCGCTGGTGATCGGGCTGGATCTCGGACGGCACGCCGGCAAGCGCGTGCAGCCAGGCCAGCGCCACCTCGTCGTCGCGCGCGTCGTTGGTGGCCCGCGCCAGCTTCGCGAAGGCGCGCCGCGACGTGCGCGTTACCGTGTCGTCGAGCGCCGGCCGATAGGCTCTGAGCCAGGTGCGGAGCCGCCGAAGCGCAACGCGCAGATCGTGCAACGCGTCCGGTTCACCCTGCCCGAGCCGTGCGAACGCGCGCAGGGCCACGTCGAGCCGCTGGCGCGCGATCACCCGCGCGGCACGCGCCGCCGGCTGCGCCAACAACTCGGAGGTCAACTGCGGCTCGGACATGCGACTACCTGATCTTCAATGAGAGGATCGCGGGGTCGCCTTTGGGATAGCGCAGTCTGAGATTGGCCAACGTCTTCGCGATCGTGTTGGCGATCAGCCAGTTCCGCACTTTGTTGACGTCGGCCGGCACCACGTACCACGGCGCCCACTTCGTGCTGCACCGCCGGAGCGCATCGCGATAGGCCGCCGTGTACGCCCCCCAACGCGCGCGGTCTTCGAGGTCGCCGGCGTTGAACTTCCAGTTCTTGGTCTCGTCGGTGAGGCGATCCCGAAGGCGGCGCTTCTGCTCCCGGCGGGACACGTGGAGGAAGAACTTGAGGATGACGACGCCGTTCTCGGTGAGCATGCGCTCGAAATCGTTGATCTGCCGGTAGCGCGCTTCCCATACGCGTTTCGGCACCAGACCGCGCACGCGTTCCACCAGCACGGCTTCGTAGTGCGAGCGGTTGAAGATGCCCATCATGCCGCGCGCCGGCACGCGGCCGTGCACGCGCCAGAGATAATCGTGGCGCTGCTCGAGGTCGGTGGGCTCCTTGAAACTCGTGACCTCGCAGCCCTGGGGATTGACGGCGGAGAACACGTGCCGGATCGTGCCATCCTTGCCGGCGGCATCGCGCCCCTGCAGCACGATCAGCAGCGCGTGGCGCGCGTCGGCGTAGAACACGCGCTGCAGTTTGGAAATGCGCGTCGTCTGCTCGCGGAGGTCGTCGTCGAGCGCGTCGCCGGTGGGCAGGCCCGCCGGAGGGGCCGCATCGCGGTCCGCGAGGCGGAGCGGCGTTCGAGCAGAGACGGGACGGAGCAGCATGGCAATCCTTGGCCGGCCTGGGACGGCCGGTTCTAGAACTCCCGCCGCTTCATCTCCTTGAAGAAATGGCGCCGGTCCTCGTCCTCGTCGCTCTCCGGGCCGCGCGTAGCATCGAGCGCTGCGTCGTAGGTCCGACGTTTGCCCTTGGGCGCCACGGATTTGGCGGCATTCTTCTTGGCCAGCGCCAGCAACTGCTTCTCGTCCATGTCCGATGTCCTCCTCGCCCGCGCGTCGGGCGGCCACGGGTCAGCGCCTCGGTCTGGCCGGCGCGCCGCCTCTCGCCAGGAAATCTAGCACGGCCCGCTCCGCAGCGGTTAGGCCGCCCCGAGAGCCCCGGCCTCGGCAACCGCCTCGGGCCGCGTGGCCCGCCATGCCACCGCCATCCCCACGAGCAGGAACAGCGCGGCGAGCAGGAACGGGGCGCCCGGCAGATGCCAGTGCCGCGCCGAACCGCCGATGAAGTAGGCGAAGGTCACCGTGAACAGGCCGGGGCCCAGCATGCCGGTGATGCCCGTGATGCTGCTGTTCGCACCCTGGAGCTGGCCCTGCTCCGATGGACTCACGCGGTGCGTCATGAGCCCCTGCACCGACGGGCCATAGAACCCCATGGTTGCCGACAGGACGATGCCCACCCAGAACACCCACGGCGTGCTGGCGAGGCCAAACAGCACCAGTCCCACCGCGCCACCGAACAGCCCCAGCATGAGCGACCGGCGCTCACCAAACCGGGCGACGACCGGGCGGACGAGGCCGCCCTGCACGATGGCCGTAGCCAGGCCGACGCCCGCCAGCGTGAGCCCGATGGTACGCTCGCCCCAGCCGTAGCGGAGCCCGACGTACAGCACGTACACGCTGGGCAGCACCTGGTGGGCCATGTAGTACAGGAAATTCACCGTGGCCAGTCCCAACAGTTCGCGATGCGACCGGAGCAGCTTCAGCGATCCGACGGGGCTGGCGCGGCGGAAGTTCAGCGGCCGGCGGCGTTCGGGCGGCAGCGACTCGGGAAGCACGAACAGGCCGTACATGGCGTTGAGCAGGGTCAGTCCGGCCGCCACGTAAAACGGCAGGCGGATGTTGGTCGCGCCCAGGACGCCGCCCATGGCTGGGCCGAGCACGAACCCCAGCCCCCAGGCCGCGCCGATAAGGCCGAACCCGTGGGCGCGCTTCTCGGGTGGGAGCACGTCCGCGATGTAGGCACCGGCCGGCGTGAAGCTCGCCCCCGCGATACCCGAGACGACCCTCCCCAGAAAGAGCCAGGCGAGCGACGGCGCCAACGCCATGACGAGGTAGTCGAAGCCGAGCGCGAAGTTCGAGATCAGGATCACGGGGCGGCGTCCGAACCGGTCGGAGAGCACGCCCATGACCGGCGAGAACACGAACTGCATGCCGGCCCACACGGTGCCGAACACGCCGAAGATCTCGGCGGCCCGGGCCGTGTTCCCGCCCATGAACTCCTTGATCAGTTCGGGGAGCACGGGCAGCATGACGCCCATGGCAAGGACGTCGAGCACGACCGTGATGAAGATGAAAGTGATGGCGGGGCGGCGGTTCGCGGTCACGGAATCGGGGTGAAAGCCGTTGCAAGATAGCACCCGATCCGCGCCTGGAAACCCGAACGGTCGGTGGCGCGTGCAGGGCCGAGCGCGATAACTTCCCCGTCCTTCACGCCATTACCACGCCGTCGCCCCGCCGCCCAGCCGCCCGCGCCATGCCCTTTCTCGACACGCCCGTTCTTCCACGCGGCTTTCGCTGCGCCAGTCGCAACATCGGGCTCAAGCCCACCGCCAAGGACCTCGCGTTGTTCGTGAGCGACGTGGACGCCGCTGCCGCCGCGATGTTCACGCGCAACCAGTTTCCCGGCGCGCCGATCGTGCTGGGCCGCGAGACGATCAGGGGCGGCGTGCTGCGGGCGATCGCCGTGAACAGCAAAGTGAGTAACGTGGCCACCGGCGCGCGCGGCGTGGAGAATGCCCGGCGCATGGCGGCCGCCGCCGCCGCCGAGATCGGGTGCGACCCCAATCTCGTGCTGGTGAGTTCCACCGGCGTCATCGGCGTTCCGCTTCCCATCGAGAAGATCGAGCAGGGGTTCCGCGGCATGTGCGGCGAACTGCAGAGCGATCCGATCGTCGGCGTCCACGGCATGATGACCACCGACACGTACCCCAAGGCCCTGTCGGCGCGCGTGGGGGACGCGACCATCACCTGGGTCGCCAAAGGCTCGGGCATGATCGAGCCGAACATGGCGACGATGCTGGCGTACATCTTCACCGACGCTGCCTTCGCGGCGCCGGCGCTCGACGCGATGCTGCGCGTGGCGGTGAACGTGTCGTTCAACATGCTGAGCGTGGACAGCGACACGAGCACCTCCGATACCTGCGCGCTGCTGGCCAACGGGGTCGCAGGACCGGTGGATCATACGGCGTTCATGCAGGCGCTCGCCGCCGGCTGCATCCGCATGACCGAGATGCTGGCCCGCGACGGCGAGGGCGCCAAGCACCTGCTCCGCGCCGTCGTGCGCGGCGCGGCCGACGAGGCCGACGCACGGCGCGTGGCCAAGTCGCTCGTCAATTCGCCGCTCATCAAGACCATGGTGTTCGGCGCCGATCCCAACGTGGGGCGCATCCTGATGGCGGTGGGCAAGTGCTTCGACTGCACCATCCGGCCCGACGCGACCGACGCATTCATCAACGGGCACGCCGTGGTGCGCGGAGGCGCGCGCGTGGATTTCGACGACGCGGAGGTACGCGCGGCCCTCGGCCACGAGATCGTGGACCTCGAGATCGCACTCGGCGTGGGCGACGCGAGCGCCACGGCGTACGGCTGCGACCTCACGCAGGGCTATATCGACGAGAATGCGGCGTATTACTCGAGTTGACGATCGCGGCGGATGAACGGTAGGAGAGTAGGACAGAGAACTGCCCAAGAAGACGCCGCCTACCACATCAGTGGTAAGCGGCGTCTTCATTGGCTTCTCCCGACATCTCGCTCCTGCCGTCCTACCGTCCCACCGTCCGGTCAATGAACGCTCCGACGTTGGCCTTGAACTTGGCCAGCGACGGCACGTGGACGTACACCATGTGCCCCGACTCGTATTCGGCTTCCGTGATCTGGGCGCGGACCTGCTTGGGCAGGCCCATGTGATCCATGGTCCACTCCGCGGCAAAGTACGGCGTGGCCAGATCGAACAGCCCGGCGTTGAGCAGCACGTGCGCCTTGGGGTTCATCATCAGTTCCTGCGCCAGGTCCGTGGCGACGTTCGTGTGGCCGGGCCAACCACGGCTGGCCCCGTGGGTCCAATCCCACGGATTCACGTTGCCGCTCGTGGCGTAGATCTTGTCGCGGCCGTAGTTCAGGTCATCGTGCATGTAGTTGTTGAACAGGGAGGCGTATGCCGAACTGATGTCCGCCGACTGCGGATCGTAGGGCGCGTCCTCGGCGAGCAGGTCGCCCGTCTCACCGGTGAAGCGGGCGTCCAGACGCCCCAGCACCTTGCCCTGCGAACGCAGCAGCTCCTTCTCGAACTGGCTGGCCGTCACCCGCAGGTCGGCCCTGTCCAGATAGTCGCGGCTGAGGCCGGTGTACTCGTGCAGCTTGTCGAGAATCTTCGCGCGGTCGGCCGCGGACAGGTTGTCGCCCTGCAAGAGCGCCGTCGCATAGTCGTGCGTGGCGAACTGCTCGACTTCCTTGAGGAACGGCCGCAGCTGCGCCGGCTTCGTGGGCAGCGCGTTGTGGTACCAGGCCACGGCGGCGTATGACGGCAGGTACAGGACGTACGGTTCGTCGTTGCCCGGATCGAACGTGATGGTCTGGAAGTCCAGCACGGACGAGAGCAGGATGACGCCGTTGAGATCGATGTTGCGCCGCTGCAGCAGCGCCGACAGCGCCGCCGAACGCGTGGTGCCATAGCTCTCGCCCATCAGGTAGCGCGGCGAGTTCCAGCGGTCGGTCTCGCTCAGGTAGCGGCTCACGAACTGGGCCAGCGAGTTGGCGTCCTGGTCCACCCCCCAGAAGTCCGAGCCCTTGCCCACGCCGATCGGCTTGCTGTACCCGGTGCCGACGGGATCGATGAACACGAGGTCGGCCTTGTCGAGCATGCTGTACTCGTTGTCGACCAACGTGTACGGCGGCGGCGATGCGTGCGCGGTGTCGGGAATGTCCACGCGCTTGGGGCCGAGCAGCCCCATGTGCACCCAGATCGACGACGAGCCCGGACCGCCGTTGTAGGCGAACATCAACGGCCGGTGCGACTCGTCGGTCACGCCGCGCTTGGTATACGCAATATAGTATATCTCGCCGGTCGGCTCGTCCTTGGCGTTCCGGATGATGACGCTGCCGACCGTCGCGTCGTAGTCGATCTTCTGGCCGCCGATCGTGGCCGAATGCTGGGTGGTGACGTGGACTTCCCGGGGCGCGGCCCCGGCGTGCACGGCGTCGGTATCGGGCGCTGGGGCGGCGGCGCGGGCGCCGCGCTGGGCGAAGGCAGTCGCCGGAATGGCCAGCGCCGCCAACAGAAGGGCTGCTCGTTTCATGATCATCGGTATCGAGTGAGAGTGAGGAATACGTCGGACCGCGAACAACGTAGCCCCGGCCGCCGGGGCCCGTCCACCGCTCGGCCTATTGATGCACCGCCATCATCGAGTCGCGCTTGGCCTTGAACTCCGTGCCCGCCTTCCACTGCGGGAACCCGGGCGCGTTGGCCACGACGTCGCCGACCCGGAAGAACACGCGCAGATCCTCGACGGCGCCCGACAGATCCCAATCCGGCTTCACCTCGTCGCTCACCTTGTGGTAATCGTTGGCCGTGTATTCGTCCCGCTTCTGCATCCCGTACCCGGCCGGCTTGCCGATGAAGTCGATGCCCGCATCGGGATCGAGCGCCGGCACACCTTCCTTGGCGAACGAGAAGTGATCCGAGCGATAGTAGAATCCCTTCTCGGGTTCCGGATCGGCCCGCACCAGGCGCCCGTCGGCCGCCAGCACGTCCCCGAGCACGTCGTCGAGCGTGGAGTTCCCGAGGCCGATCACCGTGACGTCCTTCGTGCGGCCCCACTGGTTGAGGCCGTCCATGTTGAGGTCGGCCGCCGTCTTGGAAAGTGGATACAGCGGGTGCGTGGCGTAGTACTCCGACCCGATGAGGCCCTTCTCCTCGCCGGTCACGGAGAGAAAGAGAATCGACCGGTCGGGCGGCGTGGCCAGCTTGGTGAAGGCCCGCGCGATCTCGATCAGCCCGGCCGACCCGCTCGCGTTGTCCAGCGCGCCATTGTAGATCTGGTCGCCCTTGAGGGCGGTGTCGCGGCCCAGATGGTCCCAATGCGCCGTGTACACCATGTATTCGTCCTTCTTCGACCCGCCCTCGAGCTTCGCCACCACGTTCTTCGACTCGATCGTGCGGACGTCCACCTTCACGTCCCACGTGGCCTTGGCCTTGAGCGTCACCGGCCGGAAGTCCTTGCGCGCCGCCGCCGCGTGCAGCGAGTCGAAGTTGAGTCCGGCGTCGCGGAACATCTCCCGGGCCTTGTCGGCCGTGATCCACCCTTCCACCGGCACACGCTGCTCAGCCGTGGGCGACGGGATGTCGAACTGCTCGGCGCTGAAGCTCCCCTTCACCACGGCGTACGGATAGCCGGCGGGCCCCGTCTCGTGGATGATGATCGCGGCCGCGGCTCCCTTGGTCGAGGCGATCTCGTACTTGTACGTCCACCGGCCGTAGTACGTCATCGCCTTGCCCTTGAACATCGTCGTGTCGAGCTGCGCCGTGTCGCCGGCAACCGTCACCGGCGGGTCGTTGACGAGCATCAGAATCGTCTTGCCCTTCACGTCGAGGCCCTTGTAGTCGTCCCAACCGTACTCGGGCGCCACCACGCCGTAGCCCACGAACACCACGTCCGAGTTGTCGACCTTGATCTCGGGGCGGTTGTGGCGCGAACTCGCCACGTAGTCGTCGGGATACTCGAGCGCCAGCGTCTTGCCGCCCGATACGATCTTCGCCGTCGGATGCGACGTGTAGCCGATCAGCTGCACCTTCTGGATCCACGTGCCATCGGGGTTTCCGGGCTTGAGCCCCAGCGCCTGGAATTCACGCTGCATGTACGCGGTGGCCTTCTGCTCCCCGGGAGTGCCGGGGGCGCGGCCTTCCATTGAATCGGCGGAGAGATCCTTGATGTGCTGCAGCAGAGAGTCGGCGTTGATCGCCTGGGCCGCCTGCATCACGGCCGGATCCTTGCCGGTCGCATCGACGGTGCCGGCGGAGGAGCACGCGCCGGCGAGCGCGGCGGCGATGGCGGCCGCGACGAATGAGGCAGAGACCTTGCGCACGAGAACGGGGGGTTGGGGGATCAGGCAGGGCGGCGCGTCGAACGCGCCACCGTGAATCTCCGGGTTCCCCATCGATGCGGCAAGGGCGCGCCGTTCAGGGCCAGGACTCCTCCTCGCGCGTCACGTGAATGCCCCGGCGTTCGAGCGGCGGAAACACCAAGTCGTAGGGAACGTCGAGCGGCGTGAGCAGGCCGCGCTTGGGCAGCGTCCCGTCGAGAATGAGGCGCGCGCCAAGCGCCAGCGTGAACCCCACCGTGCGCTGCATGGACGTGAAGCCGGTGGCGAAGTCGCGCCGGTCCACGAGGTCGTACACCACGCGCACTCCCGTGCCGGCGCGGATGCCGCGCACGTCCACGCGAACGAACGTGAGATCGGCCTCGTCGTCGGCGTACTGGAAGCGCGGCTGCGAAGCGAGCAACGCCGCCACGAAGTCCAGCGGCGCCACCTGCGCGCCCCCCACGGCCAGCGGGGCCTGCTCCAGAAAGCCGCACTTGGCCATCACGTCCCAGAACGCGCAGTGGCCCGGCAGGCGCCCCGTGTAGCGCGCCATCTCCCGCACCCGGCCGCGCAACCCGAACAGCTCCGCGTAGTGCACGGCATCGCCGTTGGGATAGCACTCGAGCGCGGCGCCAACGGCCGGCACGTCGAGCACGTGCACCCGATGGGGCTCGAACAGCGTGGCCGGATCGATGTCCACGGCGGCGCCCTCATGGATGATCCGCGCCGGCCGGCTGTACGAGCGCATCACGCCGATGGGCGACCACGAGAACTTGTAGTGCAGCGCATTGTCGCGCGCGCCGGGCCCGGGAATGCCGGCCCCATACGCATGGAATTCTCGCACCTCGTCCAGCTCGGCCAGCGCCCGAACGCCAAGCACGAGATCGAGCCCCGGATCGAGCCCGAACTCCGTGAGAATCGTCAGCCCGCGCGCCGCCGCGTCCCGCGCCAACGCGGCCAACGCGCGCTCGGCGGTGGCCAGGCGCCCGGCGTCGCGCTCCTGCGGATCGCGGTAGTACATGCTGCTCACCAAGCTCACGGCGGCGTCCACGGCCAGTCGGCCAACCGGAAGTGCGAACGGACCGGGGAGGGCCTCCACCACTACGTCGGCGTCTCGCATCAGCGCCACTACGGCCGCCGCGTCGCCCGCGTCCACGGGGCGCGTCGTCACCCGGGACGCCGGGTACCGGGCCACGTACTCGGCCAGGCCCGGCGCGCGGTCCGCAACCGTAACGCGCGTAGTCTCGTCGGCCGTGACGAGGTCGTGCAGCGCCGCCTTGCCCTGCGCGCCGAGTCCGAGCAGCAGCACGCGCCGCGTCATGGGGATCGCGGCTCGGACCGCGCGAGGATGCCCCGAGACGGCGCGAATCCCGCGCGCGCGTACAGCGTGCGGCTGCCCTCGGTGGGCCAGAGGATCACGGAATGCGCATGGACGGCGTGGCAGTGGGCGAGCGCCGCGTCGAGCAGGGCCTGCCCCACACCGCCGCGCGCCTCCGGCACCACATAGAGGTTGGAGAGGTAGGCGTGTGACTCCGGCTCCACCACCGGGTTGGGGATCTTCTCGATCAACTGCAGCCAGATGTTGCCCACGGTGACGCCGTCGCGTTCGGCCACCCATGCCTGCCAGCGGCCGTGCGGGCCGAGCGCGCCGCGCATCCAGGCCTCGCAGCGCACCAGGAACGCTTCGTGGGACGTGGCGGCCGGCGCGTCCGCGGTGCGGAAATCCCAGCGGAGTTCGGCCAGCCGCCGGGTATCGTGGACGGAGGCGGCGCGGATGCGCACGCCAGACGGTCGTGGGGAAGCCACCGGGAGGTCACCTGCGAGTCGAAAGTGAGTCCCGGTATTCTACGTCATGGCGGGCTAGCCGTCGCCCCCCGTGCCGCTCGTCTTGGACGCGACCCAGTTTAGATCCAGCCCCAGGGTTTGAACCAGGTGCGGGCCATGCGGAATTCCTCGCGGCTGGTGGACGGCGTGATCCGAATGGACTTTACAGTGCAAAGCATGTTCCGGCGGCGCAAGGACGACCGCGACCCGGTTGCCCAACTGCGGGCCGGGCGCGCATTGTTCAGGCGGTGCATCGCCTCCCCCAACATCCGCACAACTTTCCGTCGACGTCCATCGAGGACCATCATGCGACATCGTGCTGTACTCGTGGCGGCCCTGGCCGCCCTTGGCCCGGCCGCCCTCGCCGCCCAAGCACCCAAGACCGTCACGGCCGCCGACTACGCGCGCGCCGAGAAGTTCATGGGCTACTACACCAATGCGCTCGTCACCGGCGGCGGCGTCAGTCCGGCCTGGATGGCCGGGGACCGCTTCTGGTACCGCGCCTCGACGCCGCAGGGTACGGAATTCGTGCTGGTCGATCCGGCTCGCGGTACCAAGGTGCCGGCGTTCGACCACGCCAAGCTCGCGGCCGCGCTCTCGGCGACCACGGGACGGCCGTTCGACGCGAACCACCTGCCCTTCGCCCAGATCGACCTCTCCGCCGACGGCCGCATGGTGTCGTTCGACGCGGCGGGCCGCCACTACCGCTGCGACGTCGGCGGCGCGCAGTGCACCGATGAGGGAGCGGCTACGAACCGCGGACGCGGCTTCGGACGTGGAGGGCGCGGCGGGGGTGGCGGCGCGCCTGGCCAGCCGCCCGAATCGCTTTCCCCCGACGGCCAGCATGCCGTGTTCATCCGCGATTGGAACCTCTGGGTGCGCGACGTGGCCACGGGCGAGGTGCGGCAGCTGACGCACGACGGCGTCGAGAACTTCGGCTACGCCACCGACAACGCCGGCTGGACGAGCAGCGACCGGCCAATCGTGCTCTGGTCGCCCGATTCGAAGAAGGTGGCCACCTACCAGCAGGACCAGCGCAACGACGGCGACATGTATCTCGTCGAGACGCGGGTGGGTCATCCCGTGCTGAAGGCGTGGAAGTACCCGCTTCCCGGCGACAGCATCATCACGATGATCCAGCGGGTGATCATCGACGTCGACGCCGGCACCGTCGTGCGGCTCAAGATGCCGCCCGACCAGCACCGCACGTCGATCTGCGACGACATCTCGTGCAGCGGGGAGTTGACCGATGCCGAGTGGAGCCCCGACTCCAAGACCCTCGCGTTCCTCTCCACGTCGCGCGACCATCGCGACGAGCATCTGCGCGTGACCGACGCCGCCACCGGCGACGTGCGCGACATCATGGAAGAGAAAGTGCCCGACTTCTTCGAGTCGGGGTTCAACATGGTCAACTGGCACTACCTGCCCACGTCCAACGAGATCATCTGGTATTCGGAACGCACCAACTGGGGCCATCTGTACCTGTACGACCTGGCCACGGGCCATCTCAAGAACGCCATCACCAGCGGCGATTGGAAGGTGCTGCAGGTGCGGAACGTCGACCAACCGCACCGCACGATCTACTTCACCGCCGCGGGACGCGAGCGCGGCGACCCGTATTTCGAGTACTTCTATCGCGTGAACTTCGACGGCTCGGGGCTCGAGCTGCTCACGCCCGACAGCGCCAACCATACCATCCAGATGGCGCCCGACGGCCGGTACTTCGTGGACACGTACTCCACGCCGCAGACGCCGTCCGTGACGGTGCTGCGCAACGACGAGGGCCGCGTCATCACCACCCTCGACAAGCAGGACATCTCCAAGCTGCTCGCCACGGGGTGGAAGCCGCCGCGGTCGATCATCGTCAAGGCGCGGGACGGCAGGACGGACCTCTACGGCCTGATGTACACGCCCACCCACATGGTGCCCGGCCGCAAGTATCCGATCATCAATCACATCTATCCGGGCCCGCAGACGGGCAGCGTGGGCGGCCGCAGCTTCTCGGCGGCGCGCGGCGACGCGCAGGCGCTGGCCGAACTGGGGTTCGTGGTGGTCGAGATCGACGCCATGGGCACACCCATGCGCTCGCACTCGTTCCAGGCGGAGTACTACGGCAAGATGGGCACCGACGGCGGGCTCCCCGACCAGGTGACCGGCATGAAGCAGCTGGCGGCGCGCTATCCGTTCATCGATCTCGACAAGGCCGGGATCTACGGCCACTCGGGCGGCGGGCTCGCCACGGCCGATGCGATGTTCCGCTATCCCGACTTCTTCAAGGTGGGCGTCTCGGAATCGGGCAATCACGACCAGGCCGAATACGAGGACGACTGGGGCGAGAAGTGGCAGGGATTGGACGTGAAGCTCCCCGACGGCACGTGGAGCTACGATGCGCAGTCGAACGAGTCGGTGGCCAAGAATCTCAAGGGCCATCTCCTGCTGGCGCACGGCACGATGGACAACAACGTGCCACCGTACAACACGCTGCTCGTGGTGGATTCGCTGATCAAGTACAACAAGGACTTCGACCTGATCATGATCCCCAACAAGCCGCACGGCTACGGCGACGCGACGAACTACATGATGCGGCGCCGGTGGGACTACTTCGTCCGGTATCTCATGGGCGCGACGCCGCCGCACGAATATCTGATGAAGCCGCCGGCGAATCCGGGGTTCGGGCGGCGGGGAGGGTGACCCTGCGATAGTCCCACCCCGCCCCAACGGCAGGCAGACAGCCGCGCGTGGCTAGCTACTAGCCGCGCGCGGCTGTCTGCCTGCTGCCATCCGTTCGCCGCTACGGGATGATCTTCGTCCCGGCCAGCTTGTCGTACGCCGACAGATCGTTCTTCATGAATGCCTCATACGCGCCCTTCCCCGCCGCGAGGTCCTTCTCGATCATCTGCAGGACCTCCATCGACGTATCCGTCGGCTTGTAATCCGACCCGCCCGCGACGTCGCCACCGCCCCCACCCACTTCGGCGTACAGCCAGATCAGGTTGAGATACACCTTGTCGGCCGTGACGAAGTACTTGTCGTCGCTGTTCAGGTTCTCGCGCGAGATGAGCATCGTCTCGACATTCATCAACTTGTCGTTCATCGCCGCCAGCGCCTTCTGGCGGTCGGCGTCACCGCCCGCGGCCTTGGCCTGCTCCTCGAGCGCGTGCCGCATGACCTCGAGCCGGTTGATCATCCCCACCGTCTCGTTCATGTCGCCGCGAATGCGGAGCTGCGCCTGGAGCGACGCCTCGAGATCGGCCTGCGAGCTGGCGATGGCCGGATCGGGGATCACCTCGAACGGCCGCGTATAGCTCTTGCCGTCCACGGTGAGTTTGGCGGTGTATTTCCCGGGCACCGCCATCGGTCCCGCGCGCTGCGGCCCCTCGATCCCCCAGTGGGTCACCGGGCGCGTGTCCTTGCCCTTGAACCGCGGTTCATCCCAGATGTGCGGGTTGTCGGGCGCCACCGTGCGCAGCTCCACCTGGGCAGGGCCGTCGTACTCCAGGTTCCAGCGCATCAGGTTCTCGCCGGCCCGGCCTGCCTGCTTCATGGTGCGGATCACCGTGCCACGGGCGTCGGCGATCTGGAGTTCGACCGAGTCCTCGGGCGCGCTCTTCAGCCGGAACAGGAAATCGGCGGAGCCGCTCCGCGCCTGCCGGAACGCCGGCCGCGGCTCGTAGAAGTACACCGCAGCGTCGGCCGGCACCTGGTCGCCCTGCTCGAGGGTCGTGATGTCGTGCATGATGTAGATGCCGCGCCCGTACGTCGACACGACCACGTCGTGCCAGAGCTTGGGCACCACGATCCAGCTCACCGGGGCCGCCGGCAGCCCGGCCTGGTCGTGGGTCCAGTGCGCGCCGTCATCCATGGAGTAGTAGAACGCGTGCCCGGTGCCGGCGAACAGCATCCCCTTGCGGTTGGGGTTCTCCACCACGGTCATGACGTAGTCCAGCGGGCCCCCGTGGGGCAGCGCGTCGCTGATCTTCGTCCACGTCCGGCCGTAGTCGGTGGTCTTGAAGATGAACGGATCGCGATCGTCCATCATGTGGTAGTCCACCGCCATGTACGCCGTGCCCGGGTCGAACACCGACGGCGAGATCTCGCGCACGGTGCCCCACGCCGGCATATTCACGTTCTTTGATACGTCGTTCCAGTGCAGGCCGCCGTCGCGCGTGTACCAGACCTTGCCGTCGTTGGTGCCGGCCCAGATGAGCCCGCGCTGGATGGACGACGGCGCGATGGCGAACACCACCTCGCCCGCGAACTGGCCCAGGTTGTCGCCCACCAGCCCGCCCGACGACACGATGCGGCTGCTGTCGCGGGTCGAGAGGTCGGGGCTGATCACGCTCCAGCTCTGGCCGCCGTTGGTGGTCTTGAAGATCACCTGGCAGCCGTAGTACACGGTGTTGTGGTCGAACGGATCGATGGCCAAGGGCGGGGTCCAGTGGCAGCGGTACTTGGCCTGGTTCGGGGCAAAATCGAGCGTGTGGATCCACGGGCTCACGGCCCGCGCCAGCCCGGTCCGGGCGTCGTAGCGCGACACTTCGTCGGCGTAGCAGGTGGCCCACACGATGTTGTGGTCGGTGGGATCGGGAATCGTGAATCCCGACTCGCACCCGCCCAGGTTATGGTCCCACGTGGCCGTGCGCGTGAACCCGGCGCCGAAGCCGCCGCGCCCGCCGAATCCTCCGCCGCCCCGGCCACCGCGGCCGCCCCGCCCGTTCTGGTTCATCGCCGAGCTGTCGAAGCTGATGATGCGCGTCGGGTCAAAGCCATTGGGCGCTTCCACCGCGTCGCTCGGGCCCCGCATCGTCCCGTCGTCCTGCCGGTTGCCGTACACCCAGTACGGCACCTGGTTGTCCACCGCCACATGGTACATCTGCGCATTGGGAATACCGATGCGCGTCATCGTGCGCCCGTGATCGGTGGTCACGCTCGCCCCGCCGTCGTACGTGATGCCGAAGTGGTCGGGGCTGATGGGGTCCATCCAGATGTCGTGGTTGTCGCCGCCCCACGGCATGCTCTCCCAGGTCTTTCCGCCGTCGGTGGAGCGCCAGAACGAACTGTTCGCCACCAACACCTCATCGGCGTTGCCGCTGTTCACCACGAGGTGGATGTAGTAGCCGGCGCGCCCGATCAGCAGACGGCTCCAACTCACCACGTGCCACGTATGGCCGCCATCGTCGGAGCGCCAGACCGAGCCCTGATCGGCCGTCTGGATGAGGGCGTACACGCGGTTCGATGCCGACGGCGCCACGGCCACGTCGATCTTGCCCAGCGGTTCGTGGGGGAGCCCGGCGTCCTCGACGTGCGTCCAGGTGGCACCGCTGTCGCGCGTCACGTAGATGCCGCTGCTCGGCCCCCCGCTGTATTCGGCGTACGTGTGCATCTGCAGCTCCCACATGCCGGCGAACAGCACCGCCGGATTGTGGGGATCGAGCGTGAGCCCCGAGCACCCCGTGTTCTCGTCCACGAACAACACGCGGGTCCACGTCTTGCCGCCGTCCATCGTGCGGTAGACGCCGCGCTCCTGCTGCGGTCCGGTCGCCCGCCCCAACGCGCACACGTACACGATGTCGGGGTTGGTCGGATTGACGATGATCCGTCCGATGCGGCCGGTCTGGTCCAGGCCCATGTGCTGCCAGGTCATGCCGGCGTCGGTGGACTTGTACACGCCGTCGCCCATCACGTCGGCATCGCGGATGGCCCACGCCTCGCCCGTGCCGGCCCAGACGATCTTGGGATCGGACGGCGCCACGGCCAGCGCGCCGATGGCCTGCACCGGTTCCTTGTCGAACACCGGGCCGAAGCTGTGGCCACCATCCACCGACTTCCACACGCCGCCGGACGCCGAGCCGAGGTACCAGACGGCCGTGTCGCCGGGCACGCCGCTGATCGAGGCGATGCGCCCGCCGCTGGCCGGACCGACGAACTGGAAGTGGAGCGGCTGCGGGGCCGGCGGCGGCCCGCCGCGGCCGCGGCGCTGGGCGAGCGAAGGCGCGGCCGCCACGGGAACGATCAGCAGGCCGGCAAGAACGGAGCGGAGGCGAAGGGAGATCATGAGCGAATCCCGGGTCAGTGCTTGATGGGGTTGGACGTCAGAACTTCCGCGTTGCGGTCCGGGGGTTCAACCCCCAGGAGGTTGTGCACAAAGAAATCGTCGCGCTTCATGGAGCCGTACGCGCCCCCCGACGTGTGGTCGGAGTTCGGGATCTCGAGCAGATCGAAGGTCTTGTTCGCCTTGATCAGCGCGTTCACCACCTGTACGGTGGACGAGGGATCGACGTTGGTGTCCAACTCGCCGTACACCAGCATCAACTTGCCCTGCAGCCGCCAGGCGTTCTCCATGTTCGAACTGGCGATGTACTGGGGCCCCAGCGGCCACCCCATCCACAGTTCGTTCCACCAGATCTTGTCCATGCGGTTGTCGTGGCAGCCGGATGCCGAGTACGCCACCTGGTAGAACTCCGGATGGAAGAGCAGCGCGCCCATGGCGTTCTGTCCGCCGGCCGACGTTCCGTAAATGCCGACGCGCGTGATGTCGTAGGACGGGTACTTCGCCGCCACCGCCTTGTGCCAGAGAATCCGGTCGGGGAATCCGGCGTCGGCCAGGTCGTGCCAGGCCACGTCGTGGAACGCCTTGGACCGGTTGGCCGTGCCCATGCCGTCGATCTGCACCACGATGAATCCGAGTTCGGCGAGGTTGCGCATGCCGTTCAGCACCTGGAAGCTCTTGGGCACGAACGAGCCCTGCGGGCCGGCGTAGATGTTCTCGATCACCGGGTATTTCCGATGCGCGTCGAAGTTCGTGGGACGGAAGATCAGCCCGTAGATGTCGGTCTTGCCGTCGCGCCCCCTGGCCACGAACACCTCGGGCGGCTTCCACCCCGCCCGTTCCAGCGCGGTGATGTCGCCATGCTCCAGCGGCATCACCACCGACTGGTCGCTGGCGCGGCGCAACTCGCCCACCGGCGGCAGGTCGACGCGGGAATAGAGATCCACGTAGTACCGGTGGTCGTCCGACCAGGACACGGCGTGGTTGGCGTTGGCCGGCGTGTACGACACGAGCCCCGTGCCGTCGAAGTCGATGCGGTAGTCGTGCAGGAAGTACGGATCCTCGCCGGGGTCCATGCCGCCGGCGCTGAAGTAGATCTGCTTGGCCAGGGTGTCCACGTACTCCACGTTGCGCACCAGCCACGGCCCCTTGGTGATCTGCCGGATCACCGTGCCGGTGGCATCGTCGTACAGATACAGGTGGCACCAGCCGTCGCGCTCCGACGCCCAGATCATCTGCCGCCCGTCGCCCAGGTCGTACCGGAACTGGCGCCCCGAGTCGGTGATGTTGCCGCTCATGCGCGGATAGTCGATGAACGTGTCGGAATGCTCGTCCACGATCGCCCGGGCCTTGCCGGTGGCCGCGTCCACCTCGATCACGCGGTACACCTGATGGCCACGCTGATTATACTCGAATGTGAATGCTCGCCCGTCGTGCCACCACTCGGCGCCGGTGATGGCGTAGGCGTTCGGAAAGAGGGCGTCGTCCACCGCGATCTGCCGGTGGGTGGCGAGGTCGAACAGCACGGGGCGCCGGACGTCCAGCCGGTCGCCGGGCTTCTGGTAGAAGCGCACCGAATCCCTCGGTTGCAGCTGATCCGGAGGCGTGGACACCACGTAGTGCACTTCGCGGTGGTAGCCGGGCTCCACCCGGTAGGCCACGAGCCGGCGCGAGTCGGGCGACCACTGGATGGACAGGAAGGAATAGTAGTTTCCCTCCGAGCCGTCGTAGCTGAGTTCGGTGCCCGACGACGCCCCCACCGGCCGCACGTACACGTTGTAGTTCCAGATGTACGCTTCGGACTTCCCGTCGGGCGACCGCCGCGCATCGGGCGATTCTCGCAGGCTCGGCGCCTGCTGGGCCTCCGCCTGCTCCTCCGACGCCCACTCCGTGTTCCAGGGGCCCTCGTCGGGGACGGAGTCGGCCGCGCTCGCCGCATCGGCCGCCCACGGCGAACCCGACGGGCTCACCCCGCCGCCCGCTCCCGGGATCACCGCGGGCGCTGGCCCCGGCCCCCGTCCCCTTCCCCCGCGCCCGCCGCGTCCGAACCGCGCCGGCCCGGTGTTGCGACAGGAGTAATCGGCGAGCGTGCACCGCCAGGTGAACCCGCCGCGTACGAACTCGATGGCCTGCTCACCGTCCTGGAACGTGAAGCGAATGAACGGCAGCGTGACGGCGGTGATCGTGGTGTCGAGAGACACCGACAGGGCCGCGGCGAGCCTCGCGTGGTCGAATGCGGGGCGCTTCTCCTTGGTGGCGGCATCCACCAGCTCGAACTCGTGCCCGCCCTTTACCGACCTTCGGTAGAAGAACCGATCCGTACCCGCGATCCACTGCGGCGGATCCATGAAGTCGAGGGCGAGCCCTTCGTACCGCGCATCGAGGCCGGCGGCCCGCTGGTAGTCGGCTGCGGTGCCCTGCGCCCCGACCCCGCGCGCCAGGGACGCGAGCGCGAGGCCGAGCACGAACGCGCGTGGCGAGACTCGGCAAGCAGGAAGGCGCGGCATGCAACGATCCGAATGGAGAGCGGCGAGGATATCCCGGGCAGTCGGTCGATAAATGACACCCGGTGCACGGCCCGCGCTAGGGACGGCGCCGCGCTGCCGCCCGGTCAGCCCGCCAGTGTCATCGTCAACTTGGTCACCGATGCCGACGGGAAGCTGTACACCAGCGGCGAGCTCCTCATCGCCAGGTCGGCCGTGACCGGCCGGACCACGTCCGGATGGTCGAAGCTGTTCACGTCGTGCACGCTCGGAGCGGTGAGCGTCGTGGCGCGGATGGCCTGCACCGCCGCGCCCCGCACCACGATCTCCGTCTCCCGTGGCTCGGTCATCGAGCTGTTGGTCACCGTGAGGGTCAGTTCCCGCCCGTTGACCGACGCCGAGCCGTTGAGCCCCCAGAACGTCGCCGGCTTGCCGTCTTTCGCCGTCCACGACACGCGCGGGGCCGACACCAGCGTGCGCACCGACTGCGCGCCCTGGTGCGCGGCGTACATCGCGAACACGTGATAGACCGGCGTGACCGTGAAGTTGTCCTCGTGCGCCAGGAACACCGACTGGATGCAGTTGATGAGTTGGGCGACGTTGGCCATCGCGACTTTTTCGGCGTTCCGATGAAAGATGTCGAGCGTGAGCCCGGCCACCAGCGCGTCGCGCATGGTGGACTGCGACTCGAACAGGTGGCTGGGGTCGGCGATCGGTGCGCTCTTGTGCCAGGCGCCCCATTCGTCCACCACCAGCTTGACGGCGTGGCGGCGATCGGCCTCGTGCATGGTCTGCCAGACCGTGCCGATCACGCTTTCCATCCGGTCGGCGCTCACCAGCAGGTCGTACCATCCGCGTTCGTCGAACGCCACCGCGTCGGCGCCGGCGTCGGGCGCGCTGCAGTAGTGGTGCACCGACAACCCCCAGACGCTGTCGAGGGCGCCCCGCTCCGCCAGCGCGCCCATCAGGCGCCGCGTCCAGTCCACGTCGGCGCCGCTGGGGCCCGACGCGATGGTCCGCAGATCCACGCCGAACCTGGGCACCGACGCAGTCACGAACCGCCGGTACTCCTCGGCGTACTCCTCGGGGGTGAAGTCCCCCCCGCACCCCCACGCTTCGTTGCCGACGCCCCAATACCGAATGTCGTATGGCTGGGCATCGCCCGCCGCGGCGCGCACCCCGGACCAGGTGGTCGTGCCGGCCGGCGAATTGCAGTATTCCAGCCACTGGTCGAACACGCGAGCCGGCAGCGTGCGCACGTTGGCGGCCATGTACGGCTGCGCGCCCACCAGCCGGCAGAAGTGCACGAACTCCGTCGTGCCGAAGGTGTTGGGGTCGTACTTGGCCGGCCCCCCCGCCACGTTCTTGAACCCCGGGTCGTCGGCCCAGAAGTTGGTGCGCGTCGGCCGCTGGTCGCGCGGGCCCACGCCGTCGCGCCAGTCATACGAGTCGGCAAAGCAGCCGCCTGGCCAGCGGATCACACTCGGCTTGATGAGCCTCATGGCGTCGACCAGCGCCTTCCGTACGCCCCCGATGTTGGGAACCTTCGAGTTCTCCCCCACCCACACGCCGTCGTAGATCACCCCGCCCAGATGTTCGGTGAAGTGGCCGTAGATCTCAGGCGCGATCGTGCCGATCGGCTCGTCGAGCCGTATCTCGATGTGGGAGTCGGCGAGCGCCGACCGGTGGCGCTCGCCGAGCAACGCGGCCATCGGGCTGAACTTCGGCAGCACCAGAGCGGCGCCGCCGGCCACGGCGGAGCGAAGGAATTCGCGACGGGGAATGTCGGCCATGGGATGGACCAGGAGGACGGTAGGACGGTAGGACGGTAGGACGGTAGGACGGTGCAATCGTGGCCACGGCGAGCGGCAAGATCAAGGGCGCGCGTCATCGGCACGACAGGTGCCCCGCCTACTCTTCATGACATGGTGCGCGTGCCCTCGCTCGCGCCGCATCCCCCTCACAGCCGGAGTCTGACTTCATGAAACCGATGTCGATCGCCCTCGCCCTTGCCGTCACCGCATTCGCGGCCGCCGGCGCACAGCAGCCCACCTACAAGCGCGACGTGCCGGCCGCGTTGCTCAAGCGCGCGAAGGTGAAGGAGACCGACGCCGCGGCCATGGCGCGGAAACTGGTGCCCGCCGCCACGATCGATGCCCTGGAACTCGAACGCGAGGGCGGCAAGCTCATCTACTCGTTCGACATGAAGACGCCGGGCAAGGATGGCATCGACGAGGTCAACATCGACGCGATCACCGGCAAGCAGGTGGGCAAGATCGGCCACGAGTCCGGTGCCGACGAAGCCAAGGAAGCCGCGGCCGAGAAGAAGGCGGCGCCCAGGAAGAAGAGCGGCGGCGCGCGATAGGCAGGCAGCGGCGCCGGCCTCGGCCGGCGCTACTGCTTCATCGTATCAGGGATCCGCACCGCCACGACCTCGCCCCGGGCGGTCACGATTCCGTTCGCGCTCACCGTCGCCTCGACCACCACCTTGCGCTCGCCGATCTCGCGCGCGTGGGCGCGAATCTCCAACTCGGCGTCGGCGGGCGTGGGCTTGAGGTACTGCACGTTGAGCGCCGCGGTGACGAATCGCGGCGCGGGCCGTTGGCCCATCGCGCGGCCTGCGGCGCGCTCGGTCGCCGCGGCGGCCGTCCCCATGGCGTGGCAGTCGATGAGTGACGCGATGAGCCCGCCGTACGCGAACCCGGGCACTCCGATCTGATCGGGCCGCGGCGTGTAGCGCGCCACCATGTCCGGCCCGTCGCCGTCCCAGCGCGACTTGAGTTGCATGCCGTGCGCATTGAGCCGCCCGCAGCCGTAGCAGTGGGCGAAATCATCGGGGTAGAAGTCCTGGATGGCGGGGGCGGAGTCTGATGGCATGATTGAATGATGGTAGCACAGTGGGGCAGTAGGACAGTAGGACGGATAACTGCAGAACGTTGTTCCTCTCCTACTCTCCTAGCGTCCCACCGCTCGTCATCTCAGAAAACTATCCCTCACACCCGTGATGATGAATTGTGTCGCCACCGCCGCCAGCAGGAGTCCCATGATGCGCGTCATCACGCGGATGCCGGTCTGGCCGAGCAGTGCGATCAGCCGCTCGCCCAGGCGCAACGTCACGTAGGACACGAGCGCGGTGAGCGCGATCGCGCCATAGACCACGACGCCGTGGCTCACCGAGCGGATCTCACCGGCCAGCACCATGGTGGTCGAGATCGCGCCGGGGCCGGCGAGCACTGGAATCGCCAGCGGGGTGACCGCGACGTCCTCCTTCAACTGCCCCTCGCTGAGTTCCTCCTGGCCTTCGTGCGTGCTGCGTTTTGCCCGCACCATGTCGAGCGCTACCAGCCAGAGGATCAGCCCGCCGGCGATGCGGAACGCCGGCAGGGTGATGCCGAACGCGTCGAAGATGAACCGTCCGGCAGCGGCGAACACGACGAGGAGCAGTGCCATGGCTACGCAGGCGCGCAATGCGGTGCGCTTCCGCTCCACCGGCGTCTCGTTCTGCGTAATGACGAGGTACGACGGCACGGCCGCGATCGGATCCACGATGAAGAGGATCGACGTGAAGGTGATGAGGGCGAACTGAGCGAGTTCTCGCATAAGCGGCCAGACGCGGAATCTACAACGTCCAGGCGCGCGAAACTCGTGGCCAGCCGATTCGTAGGGCCTCTCACCGGCTGCCGTCCCAGCGGCCGCGCGCCACGGCCATACCCCGCCAGCCCCGAGCCGCCCATGCCCAGCTTGCTGCAGGACCTGCGCTACGCCCGCCGGATTCTCGTCAAGAGTCCGCTGTTCACCGCCATCGTCGTCATAACGCTCGCCCTCGGCATCGGGCTCAACACGGCGGTCTTCTCGGCCATCGATACCCTGCTCCTCAAGCCGCTGCCGGGCGTGCGCGCGCCCAACGAATTGGTGCAGCTCTACCGCTCATGGCCGGGCGATCAGAAGTTCGGGTCCAACTCCGTCCCCCACTACCAGGATCTGCGCGATCGGACCACGGACGTCTTCTCGGGTGTTGCCGCCTGGGCGTTCGTCCGGGTGAGTCTGTCCTCAGGGGGGCGCTCGCAGCAGGTGTTCGGGACTGCGGTGTCGGCCAACTACTTCTCGGTGTTCGGCGTGAACCCCCTTCGCGGGCGCACCTTCGTTCCCGCCGAAGCCGTGGGCCCGGGCGCGCACGCCGTGGCCGTGCTCAGCTACGACGGCTGGCAGAACCTGTTTGGCGGGGACCCCACGGTGGTCGGCCGGTCGGTGGTGCTCGACGGCCAGGCGTATACGATTGTCGGCATCGTGCCGCGGGACTTCAAGGGCGCCATCCCCATCGTGTCGCCCGCGGTGTACATCCCGCTCACCCAGATCGACCAGCTCCGCCCGGGGGAGGGCGATCTGCTCACCGAGCGCGGCGACAATTTTCTCAACGTCGTGGCGCGGCTCGCGCCGGGCGTCACCGTGGCGCGGGCCAACGACCGGCTGGGGGTGGTGTTGCGCGGCCTGCTCCAGGAGCATCCCGACGACTATAAGAATTCCGGCATCTTTCTCGTGCGCCAGGCCGACGCCGGCCTCCATCCCACGCTCAAGGGCGCCGAGGTCGGGCTGTCGTCAGTCGTCATGGCGGTCGTGGCGATCCTGCTGCTCATCGCGTGCGTGAACGTGGCCAACCTGTTCCTGGCCCGCGCGCGCGACCGCGCCCGCGAGATGGCCATCCGCCTGAGCCTCGGCGCGAGCCGGGCGGCGCTCGTGCGCCAGTTGCTCACCGAGAGCCTGCTGTTCGCGGTGGTCTCGGGAGTGGCCGGGCTCGGCGTGGCTTCGTGGGCCATCGGCCTCGCCAATCGCGTCTCCCTGCCCATGGACATCGACTTCCGCCCCGGGCTCTCGGTGAGTCCGATCGTCCTGCTGTTCACGCTGGGCGTGACGGTGGCCACGGGATTCCTGTTCGGCCTCGCCCCGGCCCTCCAGGCCACGCGCCCGTCGATGATTCCCGCGCTCAAGGGCGAATCGGCGGCTGGCGAGTCCCGGTCGCGCGCCACGCGCGTGCTCGTCGTGGCGCAGATGGCGCTGTCCATCGTGCTCCTCGTGTGCGCCGGGCTCTTCCTGCGCAACCTCAACTCGGCCACGAACGTCGACAAGGGGTTCAACTCCGCCCACGTGCTGGTGGCCAGTCTCGATCCCGGGATCCAGGGGTACACGCGCCCGCGGGCCGAAGAATTCTACCGGCAACTCACGGCGCGGCTGGCGTCCGATCCCGACGTGACGGCCGTGGGGTTCACGTCGGAACTGCCGCTCGACCTCGGGGAGAGCGACTCCGGCGTCCAGATCCCGGGCTACACGCCGGCCAAGAACGAGAACATGTCGATCCAGAACGTCTCGGTCACGCCCGGGTACTTCCGGGCCATGGGCACCAGGCTGCTGGAGGGGCGCGGCTTCACGGCGCAGGACGATAGCGCGTCACCGGGGGCCATCGTCGTGAATGAGCGGTTCGCCACGCGGTTCTGGCCGGGCCAGGATGCGCTCGGCAAGACCGTCCACGTCCACGGGCGCGACCACACCGTGATCGGCGTCGTGCCAACGGGAAAGTACGACCGGCTGGGCGAGCCGCCCACGCCCTACATGTACTTCGCCCAGGCCCAGGATTGGGAATTCGGTATGACCCTGGTGCTGCGCACCCGCGGCGACCCGTTGGCCGTGGTGCCCACGCTCCGTTCCGAAGTGGCCGCGCTGGATGCCGACATGCCGCTGAGCGACGTGCGGTCCATGGAGAGCCACCTGGGCATCGCGCTGCTCCCGGCCCGGCTCACCGGATGGGTACTGGGGATTTTCGGGTTGCTGGGGCTGATCCTGGCTTCAGTGGGTATGTACGGGGTGATGGCCTATTCGGTGGCGCAGCGCACGCGGGAGATCGGCATCCGGATGGCCATCGGGGCGGCGGGCGGCGCCGTCGTCCGACTACTGATGAAGCAGGGGTTGACCCTGGTTCTGGTGGGCACCGGGGTCGGACTGGCGGGCGCGTTCGGTGTGGCGCAGATTATTCGAGGCCAGTTATACTTGGGAAGTGGATTCGACCCGCTCACGTTCGTGCTCGTCCCCGTGGTCCTGGTCGGCGTAGCCATGGGAGCCATATGGATTCCTGCCAGGCGCGCCGCGGGGCTGGACCCGGTACGCGCTCTGAGGCAGGAATAGACACAGCCGGCCGAGAAAGTTTCTTTCTCCCTGTTGCCCTCTGGATTAAAAAATTCTAACTTTGTTGCACGACGCGCGTGCGCCGCGATCTTCGGGCCGGCTTGGTGAGTGGTCCACGGAGCGCCCGACACGCACTTACCCGGCCCCCTCACCGACTGATCCGTCTCCCAACCCACCGTGACCCCACGCAAACGCAGTACCTCCAAAGCCCGCGCGCATTCGGATGAGGTCCTCTCCAAGGCCCGCCTGGCCGACGAAATCAAGAAGGTCATCGCCGAAAAGGGACTGACCCAGACGGCCGCTGCGGCCGTCGCGCGCGAGGCCCAATCCCAGATGTCCCTCGTGATGTCAGGGCATCTTCAGGGCTTCTCGGCGAACCGCCTGTTTCGCATCCTGCTTCGCCTCGGGCGCAATGTCGACGTGATCATCACGCGCACCGCGGGCGCCAAGAGCGGTGGACGGATGAAGATCACCGGCACGGGTCCGGCCCGCGCCGCCGGGCGTCGCCGCTGACGGTTGGGCAGGCGCCCAGTAGTCGCCGGGCGCCTGAAAGCTGTACCCTTCGCCCTTCACGGTTCTGAGAGCGTGCGCAAGCCCCACTTTGGAGAGCTTGCGCCGCAGGTACAGCACATAGACGCCGACGATCCCCGTCGACGACGGGCGATCGTCGCCGTCGCCCCACACGCGGAGTAAAATCTCTGCGCGTGAGAGTGTCGTGCCGCCGCCGTCTGCCAGACAGCGGAACACGGCGAACTCGCGCGTCGTGAGCGTCACGCGCCGGCCGTTGGCACCCACCGTCCGGCGCGTCCCGTCCAGTTGCATCCCTTCGGGACCCGCCGGCATCGGCAGGATGAGGGGGGACGCGCGCCGTAATTGGCGGCGGAGCCGTACCACCAGCTCCGCCCACGCGCGGTCCGATGACACGAAGTCGTCCACGCCCACGGCGAGCAGACTGGTGAGCACCGACGGGCCGGCCGCCGAGGTGACGACGATCTGCGGCACCAGCTCCCAGCGGTCGCGCAGCCGTTGGAGGGTCTCCACGTAGTCGGCGGTGACCGCGGACGGCACGTCCACGACGATCGCGTGCGGCGCCTTGGCTCCGCGCCGCCAGAGGCCGGACGCCGGAGCCCGCCAGGCGAACGTCGTCGTGAGAATGCCATAACGCTCGAGCGCCCGCTGGATCATCGCCACGCGGGCGCGCACCCGTCCGATGACGAGCACCGTCGGGGCTTCGGGCGCTTTATGGGCAGACTTGCGGCGATGGTTCATGCGGAATGGGTGAGCGTCATCCCGCAAACAATTGGGGAGAGCCCGAAGCCGGCGGCGGGTGGTGACCGGAGCGAATCTACGGCCGGGACTTCGCGGGAGGGTTACAGAGCGGGCAATGCAGCCCGGCTTTGTGCCGCCCTCGGCGCCGGGCGCAGCCGCTGGACGAACAGGTCGAGCACGCAGCGCAGCCCGCCCTGACGGCGCACCTCGCTCGCCCGCAAGGCCGTATAACGCTTCATCGCGTTGCGGAGGGCCTTATCCGACGGGTACTCCATCTCCAGCGCCACCCACTCCACCGTCTGGCCGGTGCTCGACAGAAGCTGCGCGGCAAGCATCAGCCGGCACCAGGCTATCAATCTTGCGGGCGACGGCGACCCGCCCGCCACGCAGCGATTGCGCAGCGTTTTGCGGTGGACGCCGAGCGCCGACGCGACGCTGTCCACCGAACGCGCCTCGGCCGCGTGCGTCACGCAGTACTCCGCCACCGGGCGGATGGCCGCGGGGAGCACGGGCAACAGCGCGTCGAGCACCGCGTCGGCCGCGCACGCCCGCTGCGCCGCCGCGACCACCGACCGCAGGGCGACGCGGCTGTCGTCCACGCCCACGAACAGGAACTCGTGGACGCCGGCTTCGGCCATCTGGCGGATGCCCGCGGCATTTGCCAGGCCCGTGTGGCAGTGGGCGACGACCGCCGCGGATGGGGCGATGCGCCGCAGTTCGCGCACGATTGGCGCAGCCGAGTGCCCATCGCCGTCCCGGGGGGCCAGGATCACCGTGATCGCCGCCCCTTTGGCGCGCCGGACCGCGGCAACGACCTCGGCCAGCGACTCGGCCCACTGCGCGCGCGCCCAGCCCCGCAACGCGCCCGTGAGCCGGGCGCGTTCCGCGTGGCTGGCGACGTATCCCACGATCAGCGGCAGCCGCGGAGTCGGCTTCATCTGGGCCGCTACGGCCAGGACCGGCGCGGGCCGCGGAGCCCCGTGCGGTACAACACGTGGCGCGTTCCGGCGTGTATCACGTCGCGCTCGAAGATCATGCCCACCTTCTCCATCACTCGGCGCGACCCGTTGTTGGTGGGCAGCGTGACCGCGACCAGCGAGTCGAGGCCGAGTTCGAACCGCCCGATGACCAGGCACTTGTTGGCGACCTCCGTGGCCAGGCCCTGCGCCCACCAATCGGGGTAGAAGGCGTAGCCGATCTCGACCTCGGCGGCGCCTTCCACGTCGAGGTGGCGCACGCAGGCGCGCCCGATGATCGCGTCCCGCGCGGCCGTGCGCACCATCCAGAGCCCGAACCCGTACCGTTCCCAGTGCTCCAGGTTCTGCTCCAGGTAGCGGCGCGTCTGTTCCTCGGTGCGCACGCCGCCGAGCGTGGCCATGACGTGCGCGTCCTGGTGCATGCGCCGGATTTCCGACAGATGCGCCGGGACGAGTCGCTCGGCGTGGAGGCGGGGTGTGGTGAACGAGTCGAGAGTCATGAGGGATTGGAACGGCGCCGTTACTGAATCTGGTATGGCGGGGCGCGCGGCGCGAGCCCCAACGTGAAACGCCGGAGGACCCGAAGGCCCCCCGGCGTATCGCATCCGCCCCCGGCCGCCTGCTTCACCGGCGCCGCGGATCGTTCACGGCCTCTACTTGCCGCCCTGCTTCGTGGAGTCGATGAACTTCTCGATGTTCTGCTGAAGCTGCTTGGCCGACGTCTGGTTGAGGTAGGCCATGTGGCCGCTCTCGTAGTAATCGAACTTCACGCGATCCGAGTAAGTCTGGTCGAACCCCAGGTGCCGGAAGGTGTACTCGGCGTTCGCGAACGGCGTGGCCATGTCGTAGTAGCCGGCGCCCACCAACACGTGCAGGGTGGAGTCCTTGGCCATGGCCAGGCGCAGCTCCTGGCTCTCGCTCGGGTAGCCGGCGTAGCCGCCCGGGCCCCAGTCCCAACGACCGGTGTGTCCGCCGATGTAGTACTGAAGGTCGGTGTGGTAGTCGAGGTCGTCGTGCAGGTAGCGCATGAAGGCCGTCATGAACGCGCCCGTGGGCGCCACGTCGCTGGGATCGTAGTCCTGGCGCTGGTCGGCCGCGTTGCCATTGATGCCGATGAGCCGGCTGTCGTAGCGGCCGAGCATCTCGCGCTGGTCGCGCAGCAGCT
Organism: Gemmatimonadaceae bacterium; assembly: GCA_035533015.1. Lineage (NCBI taxonomy): Bacteria > Pseudomonadati > Gemmatimonadota > Gemmatimonadia > Gemmatimonadales > Gemmatimonadaceae > Gemmatimonadaceae bacterium. The sequence continues at coordinate 29,995 of DATLUQ010000059.1, forward strand.
CGGTGCGGAAGGTGCCGGCATCGACGCGCAGGTTGGTGTTGAGCAGGAACTGCTGCGACAGCCCGGTGAGCCGGGCCAACTTCTCGGCCGCCGCCGTCTTCTCGGCGCTCGTCAGTTCGTTGCCCTTGGCGAGCGTGGTCAGGTAGTCGCCAAAGGCGTAGTCGCGCGACTGCTGCACCACCTGCGCGAGCGGCAGCTTCTGCAGGTCGGGCGGCAGCTTCTTGTGGTACCAGGCCGTGGCCGTGTAGGTGGGCAGGAACATCGCGTAGGGCGCGTCGTTGGTGGGCGACGGCGCGATGTTGCCGAGGTCGAGCACCGTGCCGAGGAGCATCACGCCGTTCATGTAGATGCCCTCGTTCTCCTGCAGTTCGTTGACCAGGCCGGCCGAGCGGAAGGTGCCGTAGCTCTCGCCGAACAGGTACTTGGGGCTCGCCCAGCGATTGTACTTGTCCAGGTAGTCGCGAATGAACTGGCCGAACATCGTGATGTCGTTTTCGGCGCCGGTGAACTCCGTGGCGGGCACTCCCGGTGCCGGCCGCGAGTAGCCGGTGTTCATCGCGTCGATCTGCACCAGGTCGGTGGCGTCGAGCGGCGAATTCTGGTTGGCCACCAGGTCGTACGGCGGGGCCGGCTCGCTGCCGTTGGGGCCCATGTTCGGGTGCATCGGGCTCATGATGCCCATGTCGAGCCAGATGGACGACGAGCCCGGGCCGCCATTGTAGAAGAAGGTGACCGGGCGCTTGGCCACGTCCTCGCCGTCCTTGGTGTAGGCGATGTAGAAGACGGTCGCTTTGGGTTTCCCATCGCCGTCGCGGATGACCATGGTGCCGGCGTTGGCGGTGTAGGCGATCTGCTTGCCGTCGATCATCACGGTGTGGTGCGTGGTGGCGACCTTCTCGATGGCGGGGACGCCCGCGGAGTCCGCGGCGCCGCCGGGGGCGCCACCGCGTCCTCCGCGGCCCGGGTATTGGCCGCTCGCGGCGGCGGGAACGATGGCCAGAGACGAAGCGGCGATACCGATCAACAGCAGCCTAGCGCGCATGACAGACCCTCCGGTTTCCGGTACTGGATTGTGATTGGAACGCGGTTGTGCGGGGGTCCGTAAAGTATACTGGCTGGCAACCGTCGGCGTAGCCGTGGTTACCAAGTGACTGTAGGCGGACGCCGGCCGTTGGTGCCCACCCCCTTCCGAACGGGGCATGACCGCAATGATCGAGACGATCCTTCGGGACCTCAAACACGCCGTCCGGCTGTTCCGCAAGAGCCCGGGCTTCGTCTTTGCCGCCGTGGCCGCGCTCGCGCTCGGGATCGGCGCCAACACCGCCATCTTCTCCGTGGTCGATGCGGTGCTGCTCAAGCCGCTGCCCTACCCGGCGCCCGAGCGCATGGTCCTGTTGGGCGTCAAGTCGCCGCAGGGACAGAACCTCGCCGGGTCGCCCGCCAAGTTCGAGTACTGGCAGAAGCAGACGTCGGTGATCCAGGACGTGGCGGCGTTCAACACCGGGTTCGTGAACTACACCGGCGGAAGATTTCCCGAGCAGTTCAAGTCGGCCGATGTCTCCGCAAATTTCTTCCGGCTGTTCGGCGCCCGCACCGTGGTCGGCCGGCCCTTTACCGAGCAGGAGGACCAACCCAACGCCGGGCATTTCGCGGTCATCAGCAATGGGCTCTGGCGGCGGCAGTTCAACCGCGATCCGCAGATCGTCGGCAAGTCCATCTCGCTGGGCGGCGATCCGTACACCGTGACCGGCGTGCTCGACCAGTTCGACTTCAGCGATTTCGGGGCCACGCCCGACGTGATCATGCCGTTCCAGTTCGACCCCAACACCACCGACCAGGGACACTACTTCACCGTCGGGGGCCGGCTCAAGCCGGGCGTCACCCTGGCCCAGGCCAGCGCGGAGTTGGGGCACGCCACGGCCCAGTATTCGGCGGCCTTTCCGAACGCGATAGGCAAGGGCGGCGCCTTCTACGCCGTGGGAATGGGCGACGGGCTCGTGGCCAACGCGCGCAAGTCGCTGTACGTGCTGCTCGGCGCGGTGGGCTTCGTGCTGCTCATTGCCTGCGCCAACGTCGCCAACTTGCTGCTCGCCCAGGCCACCGGGCGCAAACGGGAGATCGCCATCCGCGCCGCGCTGGGCGGATCGCGCGCACGCATCGTGAGCCAGCTGCTCACGGAGAGCGTGATGCTCGCGCTCGCCGGCGGCGTGCTCGGGCTCGTGCTCGGCGCGCTGGGCATCAGGGCCCTGCTCTCCGTGAACACCGCGGGACTGCCACGCATCGGGGAGCACGGGGCGGGAGTGGGCATGGACTGGCGGGTGCTCGTGTTCACCCTCGTCGTGGCGCTCGGCACGGGCATCGTGTTCGGCCTCGTTCCGGCGCTCGCCAGTTCGCGCACCGACCTCGCGGAGACGTTCAAGGAGGGAGGGTCGCGCACCGGGTCGGGGTTCCGCCACAACAAGGCGCGGAGCGTGTTCATCGTCACCGAGATCGCGCTGGCGCTGGTGCTGCTCGTGGGGTCGGCGCTGCTCATCCGCACCGACCTCGCGCTGTCCAACGTGGACCCGGGGTTCGACGCGCGCCACGTGCTCACGATGCGCATGTCGCTCACCGGCGAGCGGTGGGCCACCACGGAGGCCGTGGCGCTGGCGGTGCGCGACGGCATGCAGCGGGTGGAGGCCATTCCGGGCGTCGAACTCGCCAGCGCCACCTGCTGCGTGCCGCTGCAGGGCGGCTACGGGCTGCCCTTCACCATCGCCGGCGCGCCGCTCACCAACGGGCCGTACAGCGGCGGGGCGTCGTGGGTGACCGTGTCGCCCGGCTACTTCGAGGTGTTCAAGATCCCCATCAAGCGCGGCCGGACGTTCACCGATCGGGACGACGCGCAGGCCACGCCGGTGGTGATCATCAACGAAGCGATGGCCAAGCAGTTCTGGCCCAAGGGCGACGCGCTGGGCGCGCACATGACCATCGGCCACGGGGTCATGAAGCAGTTCGAGAGCGACCCGGAGCGCCAGGTGATCGGGATCGTGGGGGACAGCCGCGACAACGGGCTGAACAGCGACCCGGGCCCGCGCATGTTCGTGCCGCAGGCGCAGACTGCCGACGCGGTGAACCAGCTCAATTCCGGGCTGTCGCCCATGGCCTGGGTGGTGCGCACCCGCACGCCGCCCATGGGGCTGAGCAGCAAGATCGAGGCGGCGCTGCGGGCGGCCACGGGGCTGCCCGTGTCGGACATCGCATCCATGGACCAGGTGGTGCAACAGTCGACGTCGCGCCAGCGGTTCAACATGTGGCTCATGACCGTGTTCGGCGCGTCGGCGCTGGTGCTGGCAGCGATCGGGATCTACGGGCTGATGGCGTACACCGTGGAGCAGCGCGCACAGGAAATCGGCATCCGGCTCGCCCTTGGCGCCGACGGCTCACGGGTGAAGAACATGGTCGTGGCGCAGGGAATGCGGCTGGCGCTGGTGGGCGTGGTGGTGGGCATCGGGGCGTCGTTCGCGCTCACGCGACTGATTGCGAGTTTCCTGTTCGGCGTGAAGCAGTACGATCCGCTGGTGTTCGTGAGCGTGCCGCTGGTGCTCACGGCCGTGGCGTTGGTGGCAGTGTGGTGGCCGGCGCGCCGGGCGAGCAGCGTGGACCCGTTGAGCGCATTGCGGTACGAGTAGGCGCGCCCCGGCTACCCCTGCCCCTGCGTAGCCCGGTAATCCCGCTCGCCGGTCTTGGGATTGAACCACACCTCGACCAGCTTGCCGCTGGTGGGGTCCACGAACCGCTCGCCGGTGGCTTCCCAGCGACCCGCGCCGGCGGTGGGTGGCGCCGCGTAGCGCCAGCGCTCGAACAGAATGCCCACCGTGAACATGCACCCTGCGATGAGCAGGTAGAGCGCCGCGCCGTAGACCCTGGCCCACAGGGCGAGCAGGGCGCCCAGCAGGAGGGCGACGCCGAGCATCAGGACTGCGCGGCGAAGCATTTCAAGTCTCCTTTTCCAGCACCACTGCGGTGCCGTAGGCCACGATCTCGCTCATCGTCTGGCCGATCTCGGCGGAGTCGAAGCGCATCATGACGATGCCGTTGGCGCCCATGGCCGTGGCGTTCTGCACCAGCCGGTCCACCGCATGGCGGCGTGCCTCCTCGAGGAGCTCCGTGTATTCGGTGATCTCGCCGCCTTTGATGGAGCGCAGGCCCGCCATGATGTTGCCGCCGATGCCGCGGCTGCGCACGACCACCCCGAAGGCCTGGCCTTTGGTTTCCTTGACGCGGTAGCCCGCGACGTACTCCGACGTTACGACTATCATGATGAACGCTCCCTCCCGGGTTGGCCGAGTGCGCCGCTGCGGGCATCGTCCGGCGGCGTGGAATTGTCTCCGGATAAGCTGCATGCCGCCGGGGCGTTCGGCGAGGGTGGGCCGTGCCGCCATTGACGCTGCGTCCCGCTCCCCCCACTATTTGCCGACTTCCGACCCAGGGAAACTCCCGTGCACCGTTCGCGCTCCGCCCCGCCCCTCGCCCTCCTGTTCGTGCTTCCGATCGTCGCGGCGTGCACCACCCGCGAGCCCGGGCGGCACGTCTCGACATCGGGCAAGGACACCGGCGACTGCCTCGCCGCCCCATGCGCCACGATCGGCTACGCCGTGCGCCAGGCGAGCCCCGGCGACACGATCTCCGTGGACAGCGGCACCTATCACGAATCGCTGATGGTGACCAAGCGGCTGGCGCTGATCGGGCACCACGCCACCATCGATGCCGCGGGACTGGCGTCGCCGCCCAACGGGGTCCAGATCTCCGGCGGCGGCGCGGCGGGCACGCTGGTCTCGGGGTTCACGATCGAGAACGCGGGGCTGGAAGGGATATTTGCCCTCCGCACGTCCAAGGTCGTGATCGAGAACAACACCCTGTTCCACAACGACGCCTACGGCAAGAGCGACTCGCTGTGCACCAAGCACCAGGACGACTGCGGCGAGGCGATCCACCTGCAGACCGTGAGCGGCGCCGTGGTGCGCGGCAACACGGTGCACAACAATCTCGGGGGAATCCTGCTCACCGACGAGACCGGTCCCACGCGCGACAACCTGATCAGCGACAACACCATCGGGGACAATCCGAGCGACTGCGGCATCACGCTGGCGTCGCACTGGGTGGACAGCTCCAAGGTGGCGACGGCCGAGGTGGCCGGGATCTATCGCAATACCGTCACGCGCAACACCGTGAGCGGCAGCGGCGGCGCGGGGATCGGCATCTTCGCCGCGGGGCCCGGCGGCGCCGCGTGGGGGAACATCGTGGATGGGAACACGGTCACGAAGAACGGCCTGGCCGGGCTGGCCATCCACAGCCATGCCAAGTTCCAGAACGTGGACGGAAACGTCTTCCGGAACAACACGGTGTCCGGGAACGCCACCGACGCCATGAACCCGGCCGATCACCAGCCGGCGGGGATCAGCATTTACAGTTCCGTCGTGCCCATCCGGAACACGGTCGTCACCGGCAATACGATCAGCGACGAGAAGGTCGGCATCATCTCACAGAACGTCGACCCGCTCACCGATCTCGGGAGCAACACGTTCGCGCCTTCCGTGGCCGTGAAGACCCAAGCGCACTAAGGGTTTACCGAGATGGCAGGATGATCGCCTGTTCCAGATTGGTCCTTGCCTGCGCGGCGCTCGTGCCGCTGTCGCCTCTCCAGGCGCAGCTCACGCCGCCGGATTCCGTGGCGCCGGCGCCGTGGACGCTGACCGCCGGCTACGAACTGGCCCGGCCCACGGGCTGGGTGCAGGTTCGCGAGAACGCCATTGCCGGCACTCGGCTCTCGCTGGCGCGGGACCTTGGCGTCCACGTCGCATCGACCGTGGAGATGACGCTCACCGTGCCGGCCGGCGCCGGCGCGGTGGGCGTGAGCGTTGCCGGTACCGCGCTCCGGGGCAGCACCGTGCTGGGCCAGTCCGTGTATTTCAACGGTTCGACGCTGCAGGGTGGCACCGTGCTGAATACGCGAACGGAGGCAGGCGACTTTCTGCGCGTGGTGGTGGATTACGAGCGCCGCCTTGCGCGGGTGGGCGCGGGCGGCGAGCTGGTGGGCCGCGCCGGGCTCGACGCGACGCTGCTCAACTTCCGGCTGCAGGGCACCCTTGCGCCCACCACGGTGGGCCACGAGACCAAGGAAGACTTCGTGACCCAGGAGCTGCCGGCGCCATTCATAGGAGCCGAGCTTCACCTCCCACTGAGTGGGCGCGTCGAGTTGCGGGTGGGGGCCGGCGGCGGCGGGCTGCCGTGGGTCTCGTCGCTGCGCTACGAGGGCGGGCTCGTGCGGCTGTGGCAGCGCCGGCTGGACGGAAACGCGGGGCTGGACATCGCGCTCGCGTCGCGGCTACACGCCGGCGCCGCGTTGCACTATACGAGCTTCGCGCAGCACGAACGGAGCGGCGAGGACGGCAACCAGTTCAGCATGGCGAGCACGGGCGTGGCGCTGCACCTCGCCTGGGGGTTCTGAATCGGCGGTACCCGCGCGGCGCGCCAGGGCTCGAAGTCGAGGAACTGAGGGGGCCTTGGCCCGACGCCACAACGGCGAACGCCCGCCGCAAAGAGCGGCGGGCGTTCGCAGTTACAGCGCACCCGGCAGGTATGGAAATGGTATCCGTGCCTCGACACCGAGTCAAGCATTGAAAAGGCCGTGCCCGGAGCGGGACTCGAACCCGCACGCTCTTGCGAGCACGCACCTGCCGGGTGCGCATGTCTACCAATTCCATCATCCGGGCACGTGTGCAAGAATGCTGGAATCCGGTCGACCACTCGGCAGGTATCTCCTCGCTACCTCGTGGCACAGCGTAGCTCGTGGCCGCAGGAGCACCATCATCCCCCGGGCGCTGGGCGGCGCAATCTATCGCGCGCCGCGGACCATCGGGGTCGCGGGAGCGCCCTTCGCTCGCGGCGCCCCGGTCCGGCGCGTACTTTAGATGCCGCCGAGCCCTTCGGCCTCCCTCTGCCACCGTCTCCCTCCCACCCGCGTGACCGGCCCGCCCCCATCGGATGCGTCGCGCCCGAGTAATCCGACACCCATGAGACACCGCTTCGCTCAGGCCGTTGTATGTGCCGCGGCCGCCCTCAGCCTCGTCGCGTCCACCGTCGCAGCCCAGCAGTCCGTGCTCGAGACGCGGGATCCCCACCAGCAGCAGGATCCCGACTTCGCCGCGTTCTACAAGACGTGGACGCACCACGGGAGCCCGCTCGTGGACCACCTGCCCATCGTAGCCGGCGTTCCCACGCCCAAGCAGTTCCTGGGCTACTACATCGGCGCGCCCAAGAAGCTCACGTACTACGACCAGATGGTGAAGTACTATCGCGCGCTCGCCAAGGCCACGCCGCGCGTGAGGGTCGAGACCATCGGCCGCTCGGACGAAGGGCGCGAACTCGTGGTCGTGTGGGTCTCGTCCGCGGAGAACCTGGCGCACCTGGCGGAGAACCGCGCGAATCTGGCTAAGCTCGCCGACCCCCGCGGCCTCTCCGAGGCGCAGATCCACGAGCTGATCGCCACGACCAAGCCGGACTATCACCTGATGGGCGGGCTGCACTCGGGCGAGACGGGGCCGCCGGAGATGCTCATGGAACTCGTCTATCGGTTGGCCACGGAGACGTCGCCGCTGATCGACAAGATCCGCGACAACGTGATCGTCTCGGTCACGCCGGCCGCCGAGCCCGATGGCCGCGATCGCAACGTCGACTGGTTCTATCACGGCCTCGACATGCAGGCCAAGTACGGGCCGGCCGACTCGGTTGCGCGCGCCGACAGCCTGCGCGCCGACAGCCTCAAGGCTGACAGCGCGCAGGGCGGACGCCGCGGACGAGGCGGGCGTGGTGGTCGCGGCGGACGCGGCGGACGCGGCGGCGGCACGGGGGCGGCCGTGGCCACGTTGGCCGGCCCGCCGGGCCGCGGTGGCAGGGGCGGCGGCCTGGAGGGCGGGCTCCCCTACTGGGGCAAGTACGTCTATCACGACAACAATCGCGACATCAACCTCTCGCAGGTCGAGATGCGCGCGATCACCGATTGGTACCTCACGGCGCATCCGCCCATCGTGCACGACATGCACGAGGCGGAGGCGCTGATGTACATCTACAGCGGTGGTCCGCCGCAGAATCCCACGCTCGATCCGATTCTCTTTACCGAACTGCCCTTCTTTGCCAACTACCAGCTCGAGCAGACCACGAAATACGGCATGCCGGGCGTGTACACGCACGCCTTCATGGACGGCTGGTCACCCGGCTACCTGGGGTCGGTGGCGTACAACCACAACGGCATGATGGAGATGTACGAGACCGAGTCCGGCCACGACATTCCGGCCGACTCGATGGCGGACAGCATTGCCAATGCAACGCCGCCGGGGCGCGGCGGCGCGTTCGGACGCGGCGGCTTCGGTGGCCGAGGCGAGAGCCTGCCCACCGGCCAGGGAGCCGGCCAGCCGCGCGAGTGGTATCGCGGTCTGCCCCTGCCGGCCAATGGCGTGGCCACCTTCACGCGCCGCGACAACGCCAACTACATGGAAACCGGCGTTCTCTCGGCGCTCCAACTCACGTCGATGTTCCCGCAGATGGTGCTGGAAGACTTCGCCGTGATGACGCAGCACTCGATTGACGACGGCAACACCAAGGCGCCATACGCCTACGTCATCCCGGTGGCGCCGGACATGACCAAGGCGGCGACCCTGGTCAACATCCTGCGCGCGCAGGGCATCGAGGTGGGCACGCTCAAGCAGACCACCGTGGCGGGCAAGGACACCATTCCCGCCGGCTCGTACGTGGTGAAGCTCAACCAGCCGTACGGCCGTCTGGCCAAGAACCTGCTCCAGAAGCAGATCTTTCCCGACCCGCGGCTCACGACATACGACGACAGCGGCTGGTCCATGGGCTGGGCGTTCGACGTCACGGTGAACGAGATCGAGGACAAGTCCATTCTCGACGCGGCGGTGACGCCCGTGAAGCGGGCCGAGGTGCGGGGCACCGTGGCCGGCAGCGGGACGGCCGGCCTCGCCGTGGCCCACTACGGCTCCAACAACATGATCACCTTCCGGTACCTGCTCAAGAACGTGCCGATGCAGGTGGCCGACTCGGCGTTCACCGCCAACGGCGTGAAGTTCCCCGCCGGCTCGTTCATCGTCACCGGCTCCGCGGCCGACCTCGCCGCAGCCAAGCGCACCGTGGATTCGCTCGGACTCACCGCGGCCGCGCTCCCGTCGCTGCCGCAGGTGCCGTCGCATCAGGCCAACGTGCCGCGCGTGGCCATCTACTCACAGTGGAACGGCACGCAGGACCTGGGCTGGTATCGCTACACCTTCGACCGATTCCACATTCCGTATGACCTGATCTTCAAGGAGCGCGTGGAAAAGGGCGACCTGAAAAAGGACTACGACGTGATCGTGATGGCGGCGCAGAACATCAACCGGGCGGCGGTGTTCGCGCCCAAGGCCAAGCACCCGCAGCCCTACGAACAGAGCGCCAGGTACAGGAACCTGGGCATGTACGGCTCCACGCCAGACATGAGCGGCGGATTCGGGCAGGCCGGAGTGGACGCGATCGATGCGTTCCTGGATGCGGGGGGCACGCTCATCACTGCCGCGCAGGCGGTGGACTATCCGATCGACTTCGGGCTCGCGCGGTCGGCGTACGGCGAGAATCCCGCGGGCGTGACGGCGCAGAAGCCGCTCGTGATGGCCAGGATCACCCGCACCGACAGCCCCATCTTCTATGGATATGCGGCCGATACCATTCCCATAAAGTTCAACCAGGGCGCGCAGGTATTCCACATCGGCGTCGCCGATTCGACCCGTGTGCTCGCCGAGTACGTGGGCGGTGACGCAAGTGTGTTGAGCGGG